>JBMZDY010000018.1:0-16174 GCA_049614585.1 Oceanihabitans sp. | reverse complement strand
TGCAATACTTTTTTAAATTTGTAAGCCCAAATATCTACAATAGGTTGGTTTAAAAAATTATTTTTAAAGGCTAAACTTTCTTCGGCTGTAAACCTACCATAATCGTCTTTTACATGAGGTAAATACTCTTCGTATCTAGACAATAAATAAAAAGAAGCTGCAAAAATATCAAAAGGCAAAGCACTTTTGTCTCCAGTACTAAAAAAACCTTTGGTGTTTTCCCAATTTTGAACATGTATATCTAAATCGCTTAAACCTTGCTCGAAAAGTAACTCTTGACTACGAATAAATATTTCATGACTTAAAGGCTGTTTGGTGTAAGACATTTTTAAACTATCGTGTGCTATAAACGTTTCAATAATAGTTGTAAAAGACACCGGAATACCTAAAATTCTTGTGCATATATGCTTAAAAACATACTTAACTCTTGGGGTAATTTTGTGGGTATATACTAATAGCATTGATTAATTGTACTTCTTCTGTTTACTTTTCACTATTTAATTGTCTTTAAAGTATTGCTTGATCTGCAAAGCTAAAGTATGCATTTTCTGTTATTATAAGGTGATCTAACACTTTAATATCAATACTATTTGCTGCAATTTTTAGTTTTTGAGTAATATTTTTATCGGCTTGACTTGGTTTTAAAGCTCCAGAAGGATGGTTATGTGCTAATATTAAACCTACTGCTCCTACTTCTAAAGCGTTTTTAAGCACCAATCTTACATCTACCATAGTACCCGTAATTCCACCTTTACTTAATAGGTTTTTTTGTATTATTTTATTGGAATTGTTTAAATATAAAATCCAGAATTCTTCGTGTGGTAGTTCGCCAATAATGGGTTGCATAAGCTCAAAAACCGTAACACTTGCTGTAATTTTTTTATTGGTTAATGCATCTTCTGCCCTTCTTCTTCTTCCTAATTCTAGAGCCGCTGTAATGCTTATGGCTTTTGCTTCGCCAATACCTTTAAATTCCATGAGCTGCTTAATAGTTAGTTTTCCTAATTGGTTTAAATTATTGTCTACACTTGCTAAAATGCGTTTACATAATGCTAATGCGCTTTCATTTTTATTTCCTGAACCAATTAATATAGCGACTAATTCTGCATCGCTTAAAACCGCTTTACCTTTATTGCGAAGTTTTTCGCGAGGTTGGTCGCTTTGACTCCAGTTTTTTATAGAAAAGGATGTTGGTTTGTCTTGCATACTATAAATATAAATATTGTAAATTTATAAATCAAAAAACGGCTATATAAAACCTTTTCCATTTGAAGTATCCACCAAATTACCATCAAGAAAACAACAAACTTCGGTTACTAGAAGTAATTAAAAATTACCCTTTAGCAACGGTTATTTCGGTTTCTAAAAACCAGCCTTTTGTAACGCATTTACCATTAATATATCGTGCAGAAGGCACAAAACTTATTGGGCATATTGATATTTATAATCCGCATGCAAAATTGCTACAAGAAAATAATGAAGTGTACGTGGTTTTTTCTGGTCCGCAGTGTTATATTTCTCCTAGTATTTATACGACAAAGCAGTTACCAACTTGGAATTATATTAATGTACATTTAAAAGGAAAAGTTATTGCATTAAATAGTAATGAAGCATTAAAAGAATCGCTAATAGAAATGACCTCGTTTTTAGAAGCACCTACGCACAAATATATTTTAGAGCCAAGCAACCCAAAAATGGAGGCTGCTATTAATTATATTAAAATGTTTGAAATTACTATTGAATCTTGGGAAGGAAAATTTAAACTCTCGCAGGACAAAAACACACAAGATATGGCAAATGCGAAAGCAGAATTAATTCGTGCAAATAAAAAAAGTATCCAAGATTTTTTAAACAAGATACTTTAAACTATTTGTTATGTTTATTCTTGAAGGGTAATAATACCATCTATTTCTAGTACTTGAGCATGCTTAAAATCTGCATCCGAATCAAAACCATTACCGTTTATTAAATCGTTTCCTTGTCTAAAGGTTACTGGTTTGTTTGTAAATAACCATTCTTTTTTCTGGTCGTAAAATAGCTGTTCAGCAAACAGAGTATCTTTCTTATTCGAAGTTAAAACCACGTTTCCTTGTAAGTCTATTAGCTCTGTATCGTCGTACGAAATTGCGTAATCGGCAATAACCGTACTTTTTTGGCTTTTATCGTCGTAGAGATACAATATTATTCCTTCTGGAAACTCATTATAACCAAAAGATCTATTGGTAAAATCTAGCATTTTTGGGCTAATTAAATTAGCTACAACGCGACCAGAATCGGTACGTATTAAATTAATACTATCTGCTACTCCAATAGGTTTATCTTCCGAAATCCCTATTTTTTGTACTTCGTTAAAATTATTTTTACAAGAAAAAAGCATAGCTGTAATACAAATTACAACTATGCTTTTTATATGTATTTTAATTAGATACATTATATTTTTGGTACAGTTACGCTTCTACCAATCCAGCATCCAACTTTAATTACTGTTCCTGCTTTTCCTGAAGAGAAAATCTCTGATTTTGAAGGAGCTTTTGCTGCGTAATTTGCTGCTAAGCTACTACTTCCAGCTTTTCTAGCTTCTTGTGCAGCTAACCAGAATACAGCTCGCTTGTTAAAGTTTGTATCGCCACAGCTATTAGCACTAGCTGCATACATTCTTGCAATGTATTCGTGTGGTTTTTTATCGGAACGGTTAACTTCTAAAGCCTTCATAAAGTATTGTCTCGCTTTACCGTAGCTTCCCTTTTTTCTAAAATCGTTAGCAATTGTTTTATACAATTTCGCTTTTCTAATAGGATCGGTTTCTAACTGTAAAGTTTGATCGAAATACTTTTGCTCGTCTGTTATTAAGTATAAGTAGTACGACGTTTTTGCATTTGGTTCAATACTATTTTTTTGCTTAACAACTTTTACAAACATTGGGTCTTCTTTACAACCTTTTTCGTAAAGTTTATTCATTGCTCTTTGTAACCATATACCGTTATTTTTATTTTCTTCAAAATCCTTTTGGTATAATGGTATTAAGTTAGCACAGTTAGCTCGATCTCCTAATTTTGCATCTACACTACCACCAATTTGTTCGAATACACGTAAAAACCCTTCGTATTGTTTTTTATATTTCCCCTCTTTTTTGGTTAGTGCAGTTCCTGCTTCTTCTTTAGCTATTAACTTGTTTAACCCTTCGGAGTTTTTTGAAATTTCGGTATCCATTTTATCTACAACATCATCGTACTTATCGAATAATTCTTGTGCAGATTTTTTACCAGCATCATATAAATCAACCATTAAAGAGAAGTATACATATAAAGATTTAGGCTTTTTAAAGTTCTTTAAATCGGTCTTATATGCTTTATCGAAAGCATCGTACAATTGGGTGTCGTTTAAACCTAATTCTTCTTTATAATCGTATTGTAATTGTGCTTGGTCTGCTAATACTTTTCCTACTTTAGATTTTGCAGGAAAGTTTTCTAATTTTTCATCCCAAAGCTTAACTAAATCTTTAATAAATGCAACTTTTTCTGCTCCAGAAGCGTTTTTAATTTTATGTTTTAAAATCTTTTCGCCAACTACAGGAATAGCATTATTAAATTTTGGGCATTTTGTACGTACTTCCATCCATGGTTGGTATGCAGCGTCGTAATTTTTTGCTTTTGCATATTCGTAAAATACAGAAAGTTTTGTTGAACATTCTTCATTTTGCGCAAATCCTGTGCCTAGTCCTAAAAAAAGGAATGCTAATATTGTAATTTTCGTTTTCATCTTCATAATATTTATGTTGTTAGTCAAATTTTATTTTTCGGAACCATCTATCGTTTAAAGAAAGACTTAATTGGAAATTCATAAAATTTTCTTGAATTAGGTTTTTATTGGTTGTTCCGCGTTTTCCAAATTCGAATCCTAAGTTTGCATTAGAAAATAATTTCCCTACTGGTAATCCTACTCCAAAAGATATGCCAAACTCTCTTATCGACTCGCCATTTATTACTAATCCCGTTTTTTCGGTTCTAAAACCTGCACGATATACCATGCGCTTTAGGTAGTTATTATACGAGTTATAGTTTGGTATGTAAAACCCTCCTAACATGATAGTGTTTCCGTTTTCGTATTTTGTTTCTACAGAATCGTATAATGCATTTTTAAATTTACTTGTTCCTGCAAATTCTGTTTCTACACCTACAAACCATTTCGTTGTTTTTCCTATCCCTACACCAAACGATAGTTTTGATGGTAAAACTAATTTGGTTTCGTCTAAATTTTGCGCTTCTAAATCTGCATCAATAGTATTTATAACAAATTCTTGACCAGAATCGCTATTAATTGCTATGGTATTTAAGCTTCTTTTGTTTTTAGAATTTAAATTACTTTTTGGTGTATAGGTTAAACCAGAAACTACCTCTAAATTGTTTTTAAGTCTCTTTTTATAAGAAACTCCTAGATTTACATTAAACCCACTTATATCCGATCGGTTGTTTTCTCTGGTTTGGTATTGTAAGATATCGCCATCGGTACTATATTGAAAATCGATAGTGCTTCCTTTAATATTTCCAAAGTTATACTGTGCATCTATACCAACACTTAATTCGTTAGTTATTTGGTAACCGGCTGCTAAAAAAGTTTTATTAACACCACCTTCTCCTTTGTATCTATCGGTAATTTTATTTTCGCCATTATAATTTTCTAGCTTGTAACCAACCGCTGTATATGGCATTACCCCAAAACCAACTCCTAGTTTTCCTAGCGGTAAGGATACTGCTATATAATCGAATGTAGATGCTCCTACTCGATCTTCGCTAGAATTACTTTTTAGTTTTGTAGAACTATGGCTACCTCCAACTGCAAATTTAACCGGACGGTTCTCGTTGTTGTAAACTGTTAAATTGTTTCCACCATAAGAAGCTGGGTTTCTTAAATTTACATGAATACTATCGGTATAAATGCTTAAACCTCCCATGCTTCGGTTTTCTACGGTACCTTTAAATTTTAAACTTCCCATTCCATAAAATGAATATGGCGAAGATGTACCTTCTTGTCCGTAACTTTGTATTGCAAATATTGCAACAAAAACCAATGCTAGTTTTTTTATCATTATTTTGAATTAATTTGTAAAATATATTGCAAACCCTCTAAAAGGAAATTTGCGTTGGCAAATATGCTACTTTTTAATTGTTTAGACAAAAAATTAGCGTCTCCTCCTGTTAAAATAACTGTTAAATCGGGATATTTTAACGTATATTTCTGAATTGCCCCTTCGATTTCATATAAAACTCCTTGTACAACCCCTATATGAATTGCACTGGTTGTAGAGTTTCCAATAAGTTTTTTTGGACTACTGGTTTCTAATAAAGGTAAATTTGCAGTATAATAATTTAAGGTTTTATAACGCATTTGTATTCCTGGCGAAATAGCGCCACCAAGATAATGGTTTTTACTGGTAATAAAATCGTAAGTAATACAAGATCCTGCATCTATTATTAAAACATTTTTATCTGGAAACTGTTTAACAGAAGCACTTACCAAAGCTATTCTGTCTATTCCTAAAGTACTTGGTGTACTATATTTATTTACAAAAGGCACTTTTGTTTTGTGATCTAAAAATATTGTTTTATAATATTTTTGAAGGTAAATCAGGTCTGTTTTACGTAATTTTCCAACGGTAGAAACAATAGCATTATTAATGTTTTTGTAATCTTTTCGAATTTTTCTTAAAGTTTTTAAAACCGCTGCATTTTTAACGCGATGATTTACTAATATTTTATCTCCCTTAAAAACAGCAAGTTTCACATAAGAATTACCAACATCTATTATTAAATTCATTATATTTTTTTAAAGTTGTAAATTTACAAAACGATTTTTTATAATTTTAGTTTGGCTAATAATAAAAAGGTATATATATTTGCACCCGCATTTATATGCAACTGGTGCCTTAGCTCAGTTGGTAGAGCAAAGGACTGAAAATCCTTGTGTCCCTGGTTCGATTCCTGGAGGCACCACCACTAAAAACCCGATCTGTATAGATTGGGTTTTTTGGTTTTACTCCTAATATTTTATTTTATACTATACTTTTATTCTATTTTAGAAGTCCAAACATACGTTTTAGAAGTTTGTAACATTAAATAAACCATATAATAGCTTACTATTGTAATAAATTGTAACAACTATAATAGTTTTACAAAAACCTATAAGCAAACAATTACATGAAGGCATTAATAATTGATGACGAAAAAAAAGCAAGACACGTACTTCGTATTTTAGTATCAGAAAACTGCCCAAAGATCACACAAATACTGGAAGCCGATAATTTACTTTCTGGAGTAGAACTTATAAAAAACGAAAAACCAAGTATTGTTTTTTTAGATATTGAAATGCCAGAACACTCTGGCTTAGAAATATTAAATTTTATAGAAAAAGAAAACCATAATTTTGAAATAATTTTTACAACAGCTTATAGCGAATATGCTATTCAAGCTTTTCAGTTATCTGCTATAGATTACTTGTTAAAACCTGTAAGACCTAGCCAAATTAAAGAAGCTGTAGATAAAGCTATTGCATTTCTTGGGAGCTCACAAATAAACAAACGCCTTGCCGAATTAAAAACAAGTTTAGAGGAGTCTAACTTTAAAAAAATTGGCTTACCAAATGCAGATGGTATTAAGTTTGTAAATTTTCAAGAAATCATTATGCTTGAGGCAGATGGTATGTATACCAATGTGTCAACTAAAAATAATGGTTCCATTTTAGTAAGTAAACCTTTAAAATTCTTTGTAGAATTACTTCAAAAAATAAAAACCTTTTATAGACCGCATCGATCATATTTAATTAATCTTTCGCATATAAAAGAGTATATTAAAAAAGATGGTGGTTATATTGTAATGGAAAACGATAAAACAATTTCTGTTTCTAACGATAAAAAAGAAGAATTTTTAACCATTGTAAGCAATATTGGTTAAGTAGGTTTTATCATTATTGTATATTTACTAGATAATTCTCAATATTGAAAACTTTTATTCTTTACCTGTTTTTATTTTTTTGCAGCTTACAAATCTCGTATGCACAACAACCAGTATCTATTCACTTAACTGAAAAAGATGGCTTACCAGATACTGAGTTTTATAATATTCTAGAAGATAGTAAAGGTTATATATGGTTAGCTGCAGATAAAGGACTGTTTCGGTTTGATGGAACCACTTACAAACAATTCAGTCATCCAGAACAAATTGGACTTTCAGTGTTTCAACTAACCGAGGATAATGAAGGTAATATCTGGTTTGTAAATCTTGCAAATCAAGTGTTTTATATAAAAGAGGATAAGGTAATTCTTTTTAAGAATTATAGAGAAATTTTTAAAGGCACCTTACCAAGTTTAAGAATTAACAATAATATGTTGGTTTTAACAAGTACATATAATTTACAAATTATAGATATTACGTCTAAAAATACAATTTATAACGAATATCTTAAGCATGATGATAACGTGTTAGAACCTGTTATTTATAACAATCAATTATATTACGGTTTTTCAAATACTTTAAATAGAATAAACCTTGAAGAATTTAAAGACAAAAGTAGTGTTGTCTATTCAAATCGTAAAAAAGTAAAAATTCAAAATTCAAATATAGATATAATAACTAATTTTGGTTTGTTTTATATACGTGATGAAAAAGGTATTTCATTCAAAAAATTTGATTTAGCGCTAAAAAATAAGGTCGTTGAGTTAAACCACAAGTTTCCAAATGTTAGAATTATATCCTCAAAAATTATTGATAATCAAATTTGGTATTCTACTAATAATGGTGTGTATGTTTGTGAGGTTATTGGAAATCAATTAATTGTTAATAACCACTTATTCTCAAATCAATTTGTAACAGATGTTGTTGTAGATATGCATAGTAATTATTGGTTTACAACAGTAAATAATGCATTGTTTGTGGTACCAAATATTGCAATTAATAAAATACCTTTATTACCAGTAAATGATAAAATAAAAAAAATAAGTATTGGTCGTGAAGAGGAGTTATTAATTACAACTACAAATCTAAAAATGCTTAATTATTCTATAAAAAACAACAAAACACGGTTTTTTAATTTTAACAACAAATCAGAAGTTCATTTATTAAAGTTTAATACGTTTTTAAAGAAGCATTTAGCTTATACGAATACTGGTGTTTTTCAATTCGATTCTAACTTAAAACATCCAATAAGAGTTTCAGAAGGTGGGTCCTATAAAGATATTGTAGTTATTAATGATAGTCTAGCTATATTTGCTTCTTCCACATCCATAGCATTAGAAAAATTTCACTTTAACAAAAAAAAAGAACCCATATATAAAAAATTAGTTAGAGGCCATAAAGTATTTTTTGATAGTATTTCTAAAAATAAATATTTTGCCACAATAGATGGATTGATAGTTTTAGATAAAAATTTCAATGAAAAAGAAATTCAGTATAAAAATGAATCGATTTACATAAATTCTATTACACAAACTAAAGATAATACAATATGGTGCAGTTCTTTTAAAAATGGAATTTTCGCAATAAAGAACGGTAAAATACAAAAGCATTTTACAAATGAAAATGGTTTGCTATCTAATAATAACTCTTATATAAAAGCAAAAGAAAATGCCATTTGGATAGCAGGTAATAATGGATTGCAATTTTTTGACACCCAAAAAGAACAATTTAAAAATCTAACTAAAAATGAAGGTATTGTATCTTACAACTATAATGGCTTAGAAATTATTGGTAATAATATTTATGTAGCAACACCAGAGCAATTAATCTATTTTGATGAAAAGGAAGTATTTAAACCTTATAATACACCAGAAGTTTATTTTACAGCAGTAGAAATTAATAACGAAAAACAAGAAATAAAACCTAATTATACGCTAAAAGAAGATGCTAGTACTATTAGTATAAATTATAATGCTTTAGGTTTTAAAACAAATACAAGTGGCCAATTTGAATATAGATTATTAGGTTTAGATAAAAATTGGGTAGAAACCAAAAATGGCGTAACAGATTTACAATACAATGGCCTTTCTGAAGGTGATTACACTTTTCAAATAAGAAACATATCTACAAATAAAACGGAATCTAAAACAAAAGAAATTTCGTTTTTAGTTTATAAACCTTTTTGGGAAAAAATGTGGTTTTTTATCCTCATCTTTTTACTGGTTATTTTAACAATTTCTTTAGTATACAGAAGGATTATAAAAAATAAAGAAGAAGAAAAAAATGCACTTTTAAAACAATTAGAAGTCAAAAATGAATTAATTGGTTTAAAACTAGAAAATTTGCGCTCGCAAATGAATCCACATTTTGTGTTTAACGCCTTAAATTCTATTCAAGACTATATAATTAACAATCAAAAAAATCTAGCAGGAGATTATTTAGGAAAATTTGCAGATTTAATGCGTGTGTATCTTGAACAAAGTAATCGTGGTAAAATTACACTAGAAGAAGAACAAGACACTTTACAAAAGTATCTAGAATTAGAAAAACTACGTTTTGAAGACTCGTTAAACTATAGTGTAGATATTGAAAATACTTTAGATATTGATTCTATTTATATACCAACCGCTTGTGCAGCCTTATGTAGAAAATGCCTTAAAACATGGTTTATTTCATAAAAAAGATTCCAGAATCTTACAGGTTTCATTTTCTAAAAATTCGCAAGATACCATACAATGTATTATAGAAGATAATGGTGTAGGACGTGAAAAATCTAAAGAAATTAACCAAAAACGCGCTAAGTCGCATAAATCTTTTGGATTACAAGCAACAACCAAACGCTTAGATTTATTAAATTTTGGTCGCAAAAATAAAATAGGTGTAAACGTTATAGACTTGTATAACGATGCTAACAACGCCATTGGTACACGTGTAATATTGGCAATACCAATAATAAAAAGTAGTAAATAAAAACGGTTTATTTTTCTCTCTCTTACTTTTAGCAACTCAAAACCCTGTTTCAGCAATTTACTAAGAAAAAAGCTACAGTATTAAAGCATCTTTGTTTCATAATTAATCTAAATACATTTTATTATGAAAACACGAATACTTTTAATGCTACTTTTAGTAAGTAGTTTTGCTTTTGCACAAAATTGGTCTCAAGTAGGTAATGCACAATTTACCAATTTTGCAAGTGATGGCGCTATGTCATTTCATCCTACTACAGGAGAACCTTATGTTATTTTTAATAATGTAATAGATGGTAATAAACCATATGTAATGAAATTTGATGGTACTAACTGGGTAACTATTGGAAGTGGAGCAATAATTTCAAATGAAGTAAGGTTAGCAAATATTGCTTTTAACCCTTCTACTAACGAACCTAATGTTGCCTTTAAAAATATAACTACAGACAGAATTGATATTTATAAATTTGATGGAACTAATTGGGTTGCTATAGAAACTAGTCTAACTGGTAGTAGTGCAATTAGAGAGATTGCAAAGTTAAGTCTGCAATATGATACAAATGATGATCTTTATGTGTTTGGTCATATAAATGCTAATGCTACAAATCATCTTTTAAGAAGATATCATGATTTTGGAGGTAGTTTAGGGTGGTATTATGAGGAAGAATATGTTATTAGAGACATGCCTTCCATTCCTGTAAGCTATAATGAATATGTTGTAAATACCAGTATTGCACATCCTGCTGTAGTACAACGATCGGATGTACGTAAAATTAATTTTGCAGCTGGTAATTATGATTTCCAACGTTATGTGCAACCTGCTCGACTAGTAAAAATGGCCTCAGTTCCTGGTGGCGATTATTGGGCAGGAGATAATGAAGCCTTAGGGTCTCAAACAACACAAAAAATTATTTTCGGGTATAAAGATCAAGCAATTAATCAACCTTTAAACACAGATGATAACACAAATGGAATTTTAGCTTTAGCAAAAGACGAAATATTAAATAGAATATATTTAATGTATTCAGATAGTAATCAAGAATTACAGTTTCAAAAATTTAGCGCAAACTTATGGTCTTATTTGCCAGCATTAAATATTTCTACAAGTGGTAGTGGCTTCTTTAGTGAAATTAAATTTAATCCAATAGATAATAATTTGTATTTGTTATTTTTAGATGGCGGAAAATTATCTGTAAAAAAGTATGAACCAGTTGCTCCATTAACCAAATATTATGTAAATGCTAATGTTTCTGGAGGTAATGGTAGTGGAGATTCTTGGGCAAATGCTATAACAGATTTAAATACTGCATTTGCTACTTCAGGCCCAAATACTACTGAAATTTGGGTTGCAGCAGGTACTTATAAACCTTCAGCTTCTGCAAGATCAGCTTCGTTTAATTTATTAGTAGATAACTTGCAAGTAATTGGTGGTTTTGACGGAACAGAAACTTCAATATCTCAAAGAAATATAGCAGCTAACCCAACCATTTTATCAGGAGATTTAAATGGAAATGATGCTGGGCATGGTTCTGGAACACGAGGTGATAATTCTTATCACGTTGTACAAATCAATGCTAATAATGTTGTATTAGATGGTTTTAATATTGAAAAAGGACATGCTAATGGCAGTAGCACAAATGCATATGGAGGTGGTTTGTTGATTTCTGATACAGCTCAGAATCCTGTAATTAAAAATTGTGAGTTTAATTCTAATTATGGATTCACAGGTGGTGCTATAAGAGTATATCATAATGTAAATACAAGTACTGTAATAGAGAACTGTACTTTTAATGATAATTATAGTAGATATGGTAGCGGACTTTACGTTTTGGTAAACAATAATCGTACAGCAACATTAGATTTAATTAATTGTTTGTTTATTAATAATAGATCTTTTGATATAAACTCATCAAATAAAGGTTATACAGGAAGTTCGGTTTGGGCAAGAGCTAATGGATCAGCTTCAAATCTAACATCAACTATTACTAATTGTACCTTTGCAAATAATACAGATATAGGAACACAATCAGGATCCGAAAGAGGCACATTAGCCTTAAGTAAAAGAACTGATGGAAATGCTACACATAACGCTACAATTAATAACAGTATTTTTTATGATAATGAAGGTGTAGGAGGTGCAACAACAGCTTCAGTAAACCAAGGTCATGCTACTTTGCCAAACTTAACTTTTGTAAATAACTCCATAGGTGAAGATGGTTTTTCGAACCTTACTTATTTAACAAACACAAGTAATGCAAGTCCAATGCTTAATTTAGATTTTACTTTGCAAATGGGCTCGCCTGCAATAGACTCAGGAGATAATAGCAAAATTCCTGCTGGAGTTACAACCGATTTATTTGGTCATGATCGAATCCATAATACAACTGTAGATATGGGAGTTTACGAATATGGTTCTACTTTAAATGTAGACAGTTTTGAAATTGAAAACAAATTTACAATCTTTCCAAATCCAACTTCAAACGTGTTAAACATTAAAATGCAAAACGGTATAAAGCATGCTATTATTTATAACGTGCAAGGGCAAAAAGTACTAGATAGTACTAGTAAAAATATTAATGTTTCCAACCTTTCTTCTGGTATGTATTTATTACAAATTGAAGACACCAATGGTGCACGCCATACCAAACGATTTATTAAAAAATAAATCGCTATTAATTTTTAAATAGCTGAGCTAAAAACTTAGCTCAGCTATTATTTTTAAGAAATGAATTACTTAAAACAACATAAATTAGAAATATTCCTATTCTTGTTTTACTTCATAATTTGCATTTGGTTTATTATCTAAAGCCGTAATGCACAAATTACAAGGGTGAAAAATATAAGAATGCATAAGTAAAAACCATAAACGTTTTATTTTAATAAGCTATTAATCTATTTCAATAAAAAAAGCCAAAAAATTCATTTCGAATTTCTTGGCTTTTATATTTTATGTACTTACTAGTACTTATAAATTTTAAGGAATTATTTTTCCATTACGCTTTTTTTCTTTTTCGCTAAAACGTTTACTTTACTTGGGTCTATAACTTCACCTTTAATTTTTAAAGCTACGGTTGGTGTTTCAGCATTCGATAAAACAGTAATGGTTTTACGAATTGGCATTACACGTTTTGTATCGTACTTAACTTGAATTTCTCCAGTATCTCCAGGCATAATAGGTCCTTCTGGTTTTTTAGGTACTGTACAACCACAACTAGAACTTACTTTAGATATAATTAATGGTGCATCTCCAGTATTGGTAAACTCAAATACACGAACGCCATCTGCACCTTTTTGAATTGTACCATAATCAATTGTGGTTTGCTTAAATTCAATTTTCGCCATTTTATCTTGCGCTTGAATTGAAAAACCGAATAATCCGATAAATAGAATTGTAACTAACTGTTTCATTTTTTTTTAATTTAATTGTTATTTTCTGAAAAAGAAACTCTTTTTTAAAAGCTCCTTCTCGCTCTTTTATTATTATTTTAGGTTGTAAACTTACTTACTTTTTAGTCTTTCTACAAAAATAATGGATATAATGCGCAAAACTTCATACAAACTTTAATAGTTTCGGTACATTAAACAGATTATATATTTTTCAGAATATAAAATATAAGTACTTTTGCAAGATATTATTCAAAAACTATTCCAAAGTATGAGCATTCCTTCAAAATACGATGCAAATAACGTAGAAAGCAAGTGGTATAACTACTGGTTAAAAAATAATTATTTCCATTCTACACCAGACCATAGAGAACCGTATACCATTGTTATCCCTCCTCCAAACGTAACTGGAGTATTACACATGGGACACATGCTTAACAATACCATTCAAGATGTATTAATACGTCGTGCTCGTTTATTAGGAAAAAATGCTTGTTGGGTTCCTGGAACCGATCACGCCTCTATTGCTACCGAAGCAAAAGTAGTAGCGAAGTTAAAAGAACAAGGTATCGATAAAAACGATTTAACTAGAGATGAATTTTTGTCACATGCTTGGGAATGGACCGAAGAATATGGTGGTGTAATTTTAGAGCAATTGAAAAAACTAGGATGCTCTTGCGACTGGGACCGAACCAAATTTACAATGGACGACGACATGTCGGAAGCTGTAATAAAAGTATTTGTAGATTTACACGAAAAAGGACTTATTTACAGAGGTTACCGAATGGTAAATTGGGATCCTGAAGCAAAAACAACGCTTTCAGACGAAGAAGTAATACACGAAGAACGCCAAGGAAACCTATACTATATTAACTATAAAATTGAAGGTAGCAACGATACTTTAACAATTGCTACAACTCGTCCAGAAACTATTTTTGGAGATACAGCAATTTGTATCAATCCAGAAGACGAGCGTTTTGCACACTTACGTGGCAAAAAAGCCATCGTACCAATTTGTAATCGAGTAATACCAATTATAGAAGATGAATATGTAGATGTTGAGTTTGGTACAGGTTGCTTAAAAGTTACTCCTGCACATGATGAAAATGATAAGAATCTTGGTGATAAACACAAGCTAGAAGTAATTGATATTTTTAATGAAGATGCTTCACTTAATAGCTACGGATTGCAATTTGAAGGGCAAGATCGATTTGTTGCACGTAAAAATGTAGTAAAAGAATTAGAAGCAATTAATGTTTTGGTTAAAACCGAAACGCATATCAATAAAGTAGGAACTTCAGAAAGAACAAAAGCAGTTATAGAGCCAAGATTAAGCGATCAATGGTTTTTAAAAATGGAAGAATTGGTAAAACCAGCAATAGAAGCTGTTTTAGGAGAAGATGCCGAGATTAATTTATTTCCAAAAAAATTCGAAAACACCTATCGCCATTGGATGGAGAATATTCGCGATTGGAATATCTCGCGTCAATTACTTTGGGGACAACAAATTCCTGCCTATTTCTATGGCGACGGTAAAGAAGATTTTGTAGTTGCAGAAACTATTGAGCAAGCTTTTGAACTAGCTAAAAAGAAACTCGCTGTCATTTCGAGCGAAGCCGAGAAATCTCTTAAAATTGAAGATTTAAAACAAGACACAGATGCTTTAGATACTTGGTTCTCTTCATGGTTGTGGCCAATGTCTGTTTTCGACGGAATTAGAAATCCGGAAAACGAAGAAATTAAATACTACTATCCTACAAACGACTTAGTAACAGGACCAGATATTTTATTCTTTTGGGTAGCACGTATGATTATTGCTGGTTACGAATATAAAGACGCAAAACCATTTAACAATGTGTACCTAACAGGACTTGTTCGCGATAAGCAACGTAGAAAAATGAGCAAATCTTTAGGAAACTCTCCTGACGCATTAAAACTAATTGAAGACTATAGTGCAGATGGTGTTCGTGTAGGTTTACTTTTAAGTTCTGCAGCAGGAAACGATTTAATGTTCGACGAAGCACTTTGCCAACAAGGAAAAGGCTTTGGGAACAAAGTATGGAATGCATTTAACCTAACCAATATTTGGGAAGTTAACGAAACTATTGCGCAACCAAACTCTAGCAAAATTGCTTTAGATTGGTACGAGGCTAGATTTCAAACTGTATTAGCAGAAATTGAAGACCACTTTAGTAAATACCGCTTAAGCGATGCTTTAATGGCAATCTACAAGTTGATTTACGACGATTTTTGTGGTTGGTTATTAGAAATTGTAAAACCTGCATACCAACAACCAATTGATGCAAAAACGTATAATAAGGTGATGGCTGCTTTTGAGGATAACCTAAAAATATTACACCCTTTTATGCCTTTCTTAACCGAAGATATTTGGCAATATATTTCTGAAAGAACACCAGAAGAAGCATTAATAATTGCAAAATGGCCAGAAGCAAAACCAGTAAATAAAGAAATTATTACACAGTTTGATTTTGCAGCTGAAGTAATTTCTGGAATACGAACCGTTAGAAAAGAAAAAAATATTGCGTTTAAAGATGCAATAGGTTTTTCGGTAATTAACAACGAAAAATCTAATACTACTTTTGATGCAGTTATAGCAAAACTAGGGAATTTAGAAGCTATAGAGTATGTACAAGAACCAGTAGAAGGTGCTTTAACTTTTAGAGTAAAATCTAACGAGTACTTTATACCAATGGAAGGTGCTATAGATGTTGAAGCAGAAATTAAAAAGCTTACCGAAGAGTTAAATTATACCGAAGGATTTTTAAAATCGGTACAAAAGAAACTTTCTAACGAGCGTTTTGTTGCAGGAGCACCAGAGCAAGTAGTTGCTTCCGAAAAGAAAAAAGAAGCAGATGC
>JBMZDY010000017.1:0-16375 GCA_049614585.1 Oceanihabitans sp. | reverse complement strand
ATTACGATTATTAACCAGCCCGAAAGGAAAAAACGCGATGAAAACAGCAACTATTAATGTATGGCACATTGAATCACAAGCAGACCAAGATATGTTTCTTGATGTATTAGGTATTGAGCCTGATATTGGTGATGTAGTAGTGGGAGGCTGCACCGATAAAGGTCGATGCAAAAAGAAGCTGCTAACGCCTGAGAGTAATGAAAACTGGATAGAGCTTGCTGCTGATTATGTTAATTCGCAATACTCTAAGCCTAAAAAGAAAGGCAAAAAGGCTACGCAAAAGAAGCACTAAGTCTATTAGTAAATTATTGCTTCTTGCACCTAGACTTGCATCAATTATATTGTAATATATCTGAAGATAATAATGCAAGTAAACAGCTTTTTACAAAACAAGGGTTTAGGGAAATTGGACTAAAAAAAGATTGGAACCTTGTTAAAAATAAATTTAAAAACGAATATATTTTTCAACTTATAAATCACTAAATGTACTTTAAAAAAATACTTCTAGCAATAGCAATAATAGGTCTTATCGTTGCTGCTTTTTTTGCAAATTTTGTTTACAAAGCGATGTTTAAATCGAATACTGCTTTTAATAATAACGAAGCTTATATTTATATAACAAGCGATGCAAATTATAAAGATGTACAAGAACAACTAAAACCACTTTTAATAGATATCGATGCTTTTGATGCATTAGCAAAACAAAAAAAATACAATACAAATATAAAAGCTGGAAAGTTCGTTATTAAAAAAGACATGAGTAATAACGATATAATTAACTCTATTAGAAGTAATAATCTGCCAATTAAAATAGCGTTTAATAATCAAGAGAATTTAGAAAAACTAGCAGGACGAATAGCATCGCAACTAGAAGCCGATAGTTTGCAATTACTAAATGTAATGCGCGATACAAAGTTTCTTGAAAAAAACGGGTTTTCTAGCAAAACCGCTTTAGGCATGTATATACCAAATAGTTACGAGTTTTTCTGGAATACATCTGCAGAGGCCTTTAGAAATAAAATGCTAAAAGAATATAATAGATTTTGGAATGCTAATCGAATTGCTAAAGCAAAGGCACTAAACTTAAGCAAAGATCAAGTAATGACTTTGGCATCCATTGTACATGAAGAATCTAAACAAGCAAGCGAGCAACCAACTATAGCAGGCGTGTATTTAAACCGAATTCGAATAGGAATGCCTTTGCAAGCAGACCCTACCTTAAAATTTGCAGCATACCAATTACCAAAATATAAAAACACAACAATAAAAAGAGTATTAAATGTGCATAAAGAAATTGAGTCGCCTTATAATACCTATAAAAATTTAGGGTTGCCTCCTGGACTAATTGCAATGCCAGATATTTCGGCAATAGATGCTGTATTAAATGCACAAAAACATACTTACCTTTATTTTTGTGCCGATGCCAAAAGATTAGGGTATCACAAGTTTGCAAAAACACTAACGCAACATAATGCAAATGCAAGAGCATATCAAAGATATTTATCTGCTCAAGGTATAAATAGGTGATTTTGAAAAATATTAAATGCTTCCTTATTATATGTTTTTTTTCTTTAAGCAGTTTTGCTCAAGAACCCATTGGTTCTTTTTTAAAACCAAGCGATACATTAAATAAAACCCGTAGAAACGCTTTAGTAATTACCGAAGCTTCTGTAGTAGGAATTAGTTTAATAGGCTTAAACCAGTTGTGGTATGCAGATTACGATCGTTCTAAATTTCATACGTTAAACGATAATGAAGAGTGGTTACAAATGGATAAACTTGGGCATGTTTTTACCTCGTATCAATTAGGAAATGTAGGAGCAGGCTTATTAAATTGGAGTGGTGTAAGTAAAAAAAATCAATTACTATATGGCGCAACTTTAGGATTTAGCTTTTTAACAGCTGTAGAGGTGTTAGATGGGTTTTCTAAAGAATGGGGTTTTTCTTGGGGAGATATGCTTGCCAATGCAGCTGGAACAGGGCTTTTTGTAGGGCAGGAGTTGCTATGGAAAGAACAACGAATAACCTTAAAATATTCGTTTCATCAAACAAGCTATGCAGCACAAAGACCAGAAAAATTAGGAGATGGTTTATTAGAAGAAATATTAAAAGATTATAATGGACAAACCTATTGGTTAAGTTTTAATTTGTTCGCATTTACAAAAAAAGAATATATTCCTAAGTGGTTAAATGTAGCTGTTGGTTATGGTGCTCACGGCATGTTAACAGGTAACGCCAATACCGAATTGGAAGCTATAGCAAGCCCGACAAAAAGATACCGACAATATTATTTAAGCCTCGATGTAGATTTAACTAAAATTAAAACCAACTCTAGTTTTTTAAAAACAGTATTTAATGTCTTTAATATTATAAAAGTGCCTTTTCCAACTTTAGAAATAAATGATAAAAGCAAAATAAAACTACATGCTTTTTATTTTTAAAAGAATTCCTTTAATACAGTGATTTTCAGATTATAAAAAAAATACGTATATTTGCACGCTGAAAAATTTAATGTGATTATTAGTATTAATTATTACTGAAAAGTTATTCGTTATGATAAAAACTATAGGAAAGTTTGCATTGTTAATTGCAATATGTACTTTATTAAAATTATCGTTATCCTCATCAACGTTTGTAGATATATTAACTGCAAACACCAATAAAAGAGATGTAGCTACAAAGCTGTACCCGTACTTAACATTTAATTATCCTTCTCAAGAGTATTCTCCTAAATTAGGGAAATCGTTCTTTGGTTTTAAAGAAGCATTGGCTTTTAAAGAATCTAGAGGAGATTATTTTACGGTAAATAAATTTGGGTATATGGGTAAATACCAATTTGGTAAGAGTACTCTAAAAATGCTTGGCGTAAATAATTCTAACCAGTTTTTAAAGAGCCCAGAATTACAAGAAAAAGCTTTTATTGCGAATCTACAACGTAATAAATGGATTTTACGTAAGGATATAAAAAGATTTACCGGAAAGACTATAAATGGAGTTTTAGTAACCGAGTCTGGAATACTTGCTGCAGCGCATTTAGCTGGACCAGGAAGTGTAAAAAAATATCTAAGAAGCTATGGTAAAAATGGTTTTGAAGATGCTTTTGGAACTTCTATACGTTTCTATATGAAAAAATTCTCTGGCTACGATACCAATTCGGTTAAACCTAATAGAAAAGCAAAAGCTACTACTGTTTAGGTAATATTAGTTTTTATGAATAATAAATATAGTAGGTCTTTTGTGGAGGTCTACCTTGCTATTTTTCCATTCTCCAACCGTTTTAGTTTTAATAAATTCTGTAGCTAAAGTAATATCGCATGCTACACATACTTGTGTATTATTACCAAGTGTATTGCAAATATCCTCCAGCATTTTGTTGTTTCTATAAGGAGTTTCTATAAAAATTTGAGATTGGTTTTTTTCAAAAGAAATACGTTCTATTTGCTTCAGTTCTTGCTTTCTTTCTCCTTTATCTATAGGTAGGTAGCCATTAAACGTAAAGCTTTGCCCATTCATTCCAGAACTCATAATAGCTAGAAGAATGGAAGAAGGGCCTACTAAAGGAACCACTTTAATATTTTTTGCATGTGCTATTTTTACAATATCTGCTCCAGGATCTGCAACTCCAGGGCATCCTGCCTCAGATAGTAAACCTATATTTTCTCCTTTTAAACAAGCTTCTAAATAACTAGGCAATTCGCTAGCATCTGTAAATTTATTTAATGGAAAAAGTTTTAAAGTTGGTTGTTGTTTTTTTGGGCATATACTTTTTATAAACCGTCTTGCTGTTTTTTCGTTTTCAACTATATAAGTGTCTACTTGTTCTATTATTTTCTTTACCGATATTGGTAACACTTCAAGAGGAGCGTTATTGCCTAGTGTTGTTGGTATTAGGTAGAGTTTTCCTGTATTAGTTTCCATACGGTTGGTTGTTATTCATTAAGCTTGGTTGCAATTATTTCGCAAGCTTCATCAAGCATTTTAAAAACATTTTCAAAACCTAATATGCCTCCTGTATAAGGGTCGGGAACATCGAAGTTTTTATTTGGGTAAACCTCGTTCAATATTTGTTTTACTTTAGCAACATCTTCTTGGTTTCTTGCTAGTTTAATTATGTTAGTATAATTGCTAGAATCCATAGCATAAATAATATCGAAAGCATCGAAATCGCTTACCTTAAACTGGCGACCTCTTTGGTTGGTTATGTCTATGCCGTATTTATTGCCAATTTTTATAGAACGTTTGTCTGGTAAATCGCCAACATGGTAATTTCCTGTACCAGCAGAATCGATAGTAAAATTTTTGGAAGAAAGCTTCGAACGTAAAATACCTTCTGCTAATGGAGAACGACAAATATTGCCAAGGCAAACCATTAGTATTCTAGTCATAATTTTATTGTACTAGGTAATTATTATAAATTTAAACCGAAAGTTTTTTGGTTAAATCTTCAACATATTTTCGAAATTGCTTATCTGTAGAAGATAGATTGTCTACGGTTTTACATGCGTGTAATACCGTTGCGTGATCTCGTTTACCAATTTGAGAACCAATACTTGCTAAAGATGCTTTTGTTAATTTCTTTGCAAAAAACATAGCTAGCTGCCTTGCTTGAACAATATGGCGTTTTCTTGTTTTAGATTGTAAAGTGTCTACATCCATCTGGAAATAATCGGAAACTATTTTTTGTATGTAATCTATAGATACTTCTCGTTTGGTGTTTTTTACAAACTTCTCTACAACTTGTTTTGCTAATTCTATAGTTACTTCTTTTTTGTTAAAAGAAGATTGAGCGATTAAAGATATAATAGCACCTTCTAATTCGCGAACATTAGTTTTTATATGCTTAGCAACGTACTCTACAATATCTTCAGGCATTTCAACTCCATCTCGATATAGTTTGTTTTTTAGAATAGATACTCGAGTTTCAAAATCTGGACTTTGTAATTCTGCCGAAAGTCCCCATTTAAAACGAGATAATAAGCGTTGCTCTATATCTTGCATATCTACAGGTGCTTTATCACTAGTTAAAATTACCTGTTTTCCATTTTGATGTAAATGATTAAATATATGGAAGAATACATCTTGCGTTCCAGATTTTCCAGATAAGAATTGTACATCGTCAATTATTAAAATATCGATAATTTGATAAAAATGAATAAAATCGTTTCTGTTATTCTTTTTAACCGAATCTATATATTGTTGCGTAAATTTTTCAGCAGAGATATATAAAACGGTTTTTTCTGGGTATTTGTCTTTTATGTCAACTCCAATAGCATGAGCTAAATGTGTTTTACCTAGACCAACCCCTCCAAATATTAATAAAGGGTTAAAAGATGTACCACCTGGTTTTCTTGCAACTGCTAATCCTGCACTTCTTGCTAAACGGTTAGAATCTCCTTCTAAAAAATTCTCAAAACTATAATTAGGGTTTAATTGCGATTCTATTTTTACATTTCTAATACCAGGAATAATAAAAGGGTTTCGCAGTTCTGGATTTTTATTGTTTAAAGGAATGTCTACATCTTGAGCTTTTACAGCAGTACGATTAGAACTAGGAATTCTTTCGGTAAACGGTTGTTTATTGCCGTAAGTGTTTTCCATTTTAATAATGTAAACCAACTTTGCAGTTTCGCCCAACTCTTTTGTTAAAGCTACTTTTAATATTTTTACATAATGCTCTTCAAGCCATTCGTAAAAAAACTTACTTGGTACTTGTATGCTTAGTGCGTTGTTAGATAGTTTTACTGCTAATATTGGTTCGAACCAAGTTTTATATGCTTGCGGCTGGATGTTATCCTTTATAAAATTGAGACAGTTATTCCAAACCGATTGCGCAGTTACACTCATTATTAAAATTGAAGTTTTTAGTTTTTTAAAGAAGAATACTTCTTCTTTGATAGTTTAATTACAAGGCAAATATGTGAACAAATTTCTTAAAAAAAAAATCTTTTTCCATTGATTATTAAGAATTTTTTTCGCATGTTTAAATCTATTTCGAAACTACAAAAAAATAATTAGATACAACTATGAAAAGCCACGAAATTTTAATTCGAGTTCGATATGGAGAAACCGACCAAATGGGTGTAGTTCATCATGGGAATTATGCATTATATCTAGAAATGGGAAGAACCGAATGGTTACGAACTTTTGGAATTTCGTATAGCCAAATGGAAAAACAAGGCGTTATGCTGCCTGTAATCCATATGGCGTTAAATTTTAAGAAATCTGCTTTTTACGACGAGCTTCTTACAGTAAAAACTAGACTTGTTAAAACGCCTGCTGTTAAAATTGAATTTGAATACGAGATAAGTAATTCTTTAGGTGAGATTTTGGTTACAGCAAATACCGTTTTAGCATTTATTAATATGGAAACCAAACGACCAATAAAATGCCCAGATTATATTTTAGATAAATTATAAAGAAACTTCTTTTATGTTTATTTCGAATTGATTGTTAAAAATATCGAATACCATTTCAGATTCTTTTTTTCTTACTGAAAGAAAAACTTTGCATTCCATTTCTAAAACTTGATTGGTTATTTTTAGGTTTTTCTCTTTTATAATACGCATCACTTTATTCATGTTTTTGTATTCAAAAGCGATGCAATAATCTACATTAATTGTTTTTTCAATAATTTTTGAAGCTTCTAATGCCATTTGTGCTCCAGTACGGTAGGCGTTTATAAGTCCGCCAACACCAAGTTTTATACCTCCAAAATAACGAACCACGACAATTAGTATGTTAGTTACATCAAACGATTGTATTTGTCCGTAAATTGGCATTCCTGCACTATTGTTAGGTTCGCCATCATCATTTGCTCTATAAGAAAGGTTGTTTTTGTCTGTACCAATTTGGTAGGCATAACACCAATGTCTTGCTGTATGGTGTTGTTTTTTTAAATCTTCAATATGTTGTTTTACTGCTTCTTCGTTTTGTACAGGAAATGCGTAGCCAAAAAACTTAGAATTTCTGTCTTTAAACAAAACTTCTTCAGATGCTGTAGTAATGGTTTTATAGGTGTCTTTTTCTTCCATTTACGCTAAAGTAACTAATACTATTGAAATGATGGCAAGTGCAATACCAATCCAGTTTTTGTTTTGTAGTTTTTCTTTAAAGGCAATAAGGCCAATTAATGTTGAAAGCATTACAATGGCTACATTGTTTACTGTAAAAATGGTAGAGCTTTCAAAACCTTCAAATTGTAAAGCTTTTAATAGCATGTAAATGGAATAGTAGTTAACAATTCCTAAAATAATTCCGCCAAAAATACTTCGATAGTCAAATTTAAATGTTCCTTTTATAGCTTGCATAAAAAGTGTAAGAATTCCTATTACTCCAGCAATAGCGAAAATGGTTGCAGAAAAAATTGGGATTCCATTTTTGGAAACATAACTAGTTTCTATATATTTTATGGAGGTATCTATTACACCAGATCCTAAAAATAATATTATTGGTAGGCTAATATTTTTATAATTAAACTTTTCTGTTTTAGCTTTAACAGAAGTTAAATACACAGCTACTAAGGCTAAAATAATACCTATTGCTTTTTGCCATCCTAAACTTTCTTGATATGCATAAAGGCCAAATAGTATAGGAATAACAACACTCATTTTTGTGGCAACAGATGTAACAGTTAAGCCATTTCGTTGTGCAGTTAATGCCATAATATCAAAAACAGAAATAAATAACAGCCCTAAGCAAACAGCGCCAAAAAACCATTTTTCATTAACGATTGTTACAATGTTTACAGGTTCTTCATACGATAAAACACCTGTTAAACAAGCGGTTATATAGTTGGTAACAATTGCTTGTAGCGTATTAATTTTATACTTACCAAGTAGTTTAAATACAATAAAAATTAGCGTAGATGCTAAAATGCTGAGTAGTAGATATATCAAAATAAATCTTTCTTTATACTAAATAGGTTGGTAATATCTTCTTTAGTTTCGTCAATATTCCAAACGTGAATCCCTAGTTTTTTTGCAGCTTCTGTATTTGCCAAAGTATCGTCAATAAATAAAGACTCTTCAGCTTTTAAATTGTTTTCATTTAAAACAAACTCGTAAATATTTGTATTTGGTTTACGAAGCTGAATTTCGTGCGATAAGTAAAATGCATCAAAATAATTTTTAAATTCTTCGTAAAAATCTACTTCTCTTTTTATCCAATCTATGTGTAACTTGTTGGTATTGCTTAATAAGATGAGTTTGTATTTTTTTTGAGTAGCTAATTGTTGCAAAAATTCTAATCGCTTTCGCGGAAAATCTCTCAGAATATAATTCCAGGAAGTTGTTATTTCTTCTGCAGATAACTTCGGAAAATTTTCCTGATAGAACTCCAAGAATTCTTCGGTAGAAAGTAATCCTTGTTCGTATAAGGTATTAATAGCAACTAGTTCTTCTGGAAGTTCTTTTGTTTCAAATAAATCTAGCGCATTTTGCATAGCACCAGCTTTATCTAAATTGATGAATACATCACCAAAATCGAAAATTAGCGTTTTAATCATTTATATAAGTTCTAAAAATATCGTTTTTAATAGTTTTTTCATGGGCTATTTTACAATTAAAATTTGGTGCTTTTACACCTTCATGAAACAAAACGTTTCCAGTAAAAACTTTTGCTTCATCCCAAATTCCTGCATTAATAAATAGCTCTAATGTTTTTTTTCCACCTTCTATAATAATGGAATTAATTTGGTGTTTGTATAAAGCTTCGCAAATTGATTTTGCTGAGTTTTCTTTTAAAACAATAGTTTCTGCTTCCTTGTTAAAAACAGCATAGGTTTTATTCAATGAATTGTTTTTATCTAAAACCACACGAATAGGATTGCTGCCTGTAAAATCTCTAACCGTTAAACTTGGATCATCCATAATAACCGTATTGGTGCCAACTAGAATGGCTTGTTCTTCTGCGCGCCATTTATGTACTAATTGTCTAGATATTTCATTGGTTATCCAAACAGGTTTTGTTTCGTTTTTAGTTTTTGGCGCAATAAAACCATCTAAAGTTTCTGCCCATTTTAAAATTATATACGGACGCTTTTTGTTATGAAATGTAAAAAACCTTTTGTGGTGTTGCTTGCAGGTTGCTTCTAATACACCAACTGTTACATTACAGCCAGCTTCTTGTAGTTTTTTAATTCCTTTGCCTGCAACTTCTGGATTGTCATCTACACAACCAATTACTACATTTGGTATTTTGTGTTTAATTATGAGGTCGCTACAAGGTGGTGTTTTTCCAAAATGACTACATGGTTCTAAGCTAACATAAAGCGTAGCTTCTTGTAAATGGGATTTGTCTTTTACAGAATGAATAGCATTTACTTCTGCATGATTACCACCAAATGTGCTTGTGTAACCTTCGCCAATAATAGTATTATTGTGTACAATTACAGCTCCAACCATTGGATTTGGCCTGGTTGTACCCAAGCCTAATTTTGCAATTTGTAAACAGCGTTTTATGTAATCTTGGTGTGTGATGATATTATGTTTAGAATTTTATTTTAATGTCTTCGGTTTTGTCTACCATATATGTATGCGAAAACCCTAAAACCTTGTATTTTATTTGTCCTTTATACTGTACTTTCATTTTCTTACTTAACAAACTTCCTAATAAGCCACTAAGGCTTTTGTTGCTTAAAAGGCTATCTGTAGGTGCATTTGCTTCTAAGGGAATAGAGAACTCTTTTTTAGCTGGCACTTTAAAACTTTCGGTTTTTACAGTTGCCATTTCGTTATTGTTAACAAACACTTTAATCTCGTCTGTTTTTAATTCGCCACTAATATCATTTGGGTTTATAAAATATGCATCTGCAGTAAGGGTAATAAATTTAGAATTAGAGTCGTCTACTTGTATGTTATCTACTCGAATAAACTCGGGTTTTTCTTTTACAGTACAATTTAAAAAAGTGCCCAGTATTGTTAATAAGATTATAAACTTCTTCATTTAAAATTTTTTATTTTTAGTGTATCTTCACCAGCAAAAATAATATATTAAAGTGAGTAATAGCAATATCCTAATAAGAGAAATTGAACAAAAAGATAATGCCCAAATAGAAGCTGCTATTCGAGGTTGTTTTCCAGAATTTGAGATTCCGTTAGAAGGCACAGCTTATGAAGATCCTGAAACTTCCAGAATGTTTGAATCGTATCAAAACGATAACGATATTTATTTTGTTATTGAAATGGATGGAAAAGTTTATGGAGGAGGAGGAGTGAAGCCATTAGAGGGTTTTGATATGCAAGTATGCGAAATACAGAAAATGTATTTTGATCCAGAAATTAGAGGAAAAGGTTTGGGGAAGCTGCTTTTTGAAAAATGCATGCAAGTTGCTAAAGATTTGGGTTTTAAACAATGCTATATCGAGTCTGCTCCACAATTAAAAGCAGCAATACATATTTACGAATCTTTTGGATTTAAACATTTAAATGCGCCATTAGGAAATACAGGACACAATGCTTGTGCTGTTTGGATGTTAAAAGACCTTGTGTAATTTTAAGGAATTACAACCTACTGTGAAACAAAAATAGTAATGAAATTAAAAGAACTACAAAACATATTTCATAAAGAATTAGATAGCATTTATGTAAAAGAAGAGGTCGATAGTTTTTTCTTTTTACTGACTGAAAAATTTTATCAATTTTCAAGATTGCAACTGGCATTAGATCCAGATTTCACAATAACTAAAGCAGAGCAAGATCCGATTTTTAACGCATTACATAAATTAAAACAGCAAGAACCAATTCAATATATATTAAAAGAAACCGAGTTTTACGGTTTGCCTTTTAAAGTAAATAAACATACATTAATACCAAGACCGGAAACCGAAGAATTGGTTGAGTTGGTTTTAAATTGTAATTCCCAGCGAAGCGAAGCATCTCCATTATACATTCTAGATATTGGTACAGGAAGTGGTTGTATTGCAATTTCATTGGCTAAAAACTTACCAAAAGCTACTGTTTATGCAGTAGATGTTTCCGCGGAAGCGATAGCAATAGCCAAAAAAAATGCAGCATTAAATAATGTAGAAGTTACTTTTTTTAAAATAGATATATTAAATAAAAGCAGTTGGGATTTAGAATTTAAAAACCTAAAATTCAACAAAATAATTTCTAATCCACCTTATGTAAGAAATTTAGAAAAACAGGAAATGAAAGCAAATGTTTTAGATTTCGAACCGCATTTGGCATTGTTTGTAGAAAATAATAATCCGTTGCAATTTTATCGTGCAATTACTGAATTTGCAACAGAAAATTTATTGCCTAATGGCGAATTATATTTTGAAATAAACGAGTATCTTGGAAAAGAAATGAAAGCATTATTAAAAGAAAATAAATTTGAAGAAATTACATTACATCAAGATATTTTTGGAAAAGATAGAATGCTAAAAGGAGCAAAAAAATAAATGAACGCAAAAGAAAAAATACAATCGCTTAGAGAACAATTGCGCGAACACAATTACAATTATTATGTTCTAGATAATCCTACAATTAGCGATTTCGATTTTGATATCCAATTAAAAGAACTACAAGCTTTAGAAGAAAAGCATCCCGAGTTTTACGATGCGAATTCGCCAACCTTACGAGTAGGAGGAGAAGTTACCAAAAACTTCAATACAGTTGTGCACGAGCATAGAATGTACTCTTTAGACAATTCGTATTCATTAGAAGATTTACAAGATTGGGAAACTAGAATTAAGAAGTTGGTCGATGGAAAAATACAATACACTTGCGAATTAAAATACGATGGAGCATCTATTAGTTTAACGTACGAAAACGGGAACTTACTTCGTGCAGTAACGCGCGGCGATGGTATGCAAGGCGATGCCGTTACAGCAAATATTAAAACTATAAAATCGGTACCATTACAATTAAAAGGAAACTATCCACCAAAATTCGATATTCGTGGCGAAATAGTTTTGCCTTTTGATGGTTTTAATAAAATGAATGAAGAGCGTATTGCTATTGGTGAAGAACCTTATAGAAATCCTAGAAATACAGCTTCAGGAAGTTTAAAATTACAAGATAGTGCAGAAGTTGCAAAAAGACCTTTAGAGTGTTTGTTGTATAATATTACAGGAAACAATCTGGGGATTGCAACGCAAATGGAAAGTTTAGAAAAAGCTAGGCAAATGGGATTTAAAGTGCCAGAAGCTGCTAAGCTTGCAAATTCTATAGAAGAAGTATTAGAGTTTGTAAATTATTGGGATACAGAAAGACACAACTTACCGTATGAAACCGATGGAGTTGTAATAAAAGTAAATAGCTTATTCCAGCAAGAAGAGTTGGGTTACACAGCCAAAGCGCCTCGTTGGGCAATGGCTTATAAGTTTAAAGCCGAGCAAGTTTCAACAAAACTAAATAGCATTTCGTATCAAGTTGGTAGAACTGGAGCAATTACTCCAGTTGCAAATTTAGAACCTGTAGAATTAGCAGGAACTACAGTAAAAAGAGCATCTTTACACAATAGCGATCAAATAGAAAAACTAGATATTCGCGTTGCAGATACGGTTTTTGTTGAAAAAGGAGGAGAGATAATTCCAAAAATAATTGCAGTAGATTTTTCGAAACGACCAGAAAATTCGCAACCAACAATTTATATAACAAAATGTCCAGAATGCGAAACACCTTTGCAAAGGTTAGCAGGCGAAGCAAAACATTTTTGTCCAAATGAAACAGGATGCAATCCGCAAATAGTTGGTAGAATACAACATTACATTTCTAGAAAAGCAATGGATATTGAAGGTCTAGGAGGAGAAACGGTTGCGCTTTTAGTAGCTGCAGGATTAATTACAAATTATTCCGATTTATATGCTTTAACCAAAGAACAGGTTTTGCCTTTAGAGCGCATGGCAGAAAAAAGTGCCGAGAATTTAGTAACAGGAATTGCTGCCTCTAAACAAATTCCTTTTGAAAGAGTATTGTTTGCTTTAGGAATTCGTTACGTAGGCGAAACCGTTGCCAAAAAATTAGCCAAGCATTACAAAAGTATTGATGCAATTGCTAATGCTACTACAGAAGAATTAGTTAATGTAGATGAAATAGGAATTAAAATTGCCGAAAGTGTTGTCGCATTTTTTGCTCAAGAAGTAAACAGAAATACCATTGAAAAACTTAGAGGTTTTGGTGTGCAATTAGAAGTTTCTGCTGAAAAATTAGCAAATCAAACTAATAAACTTGAGAATAAAACCTTTGTAGTTTCTGGTGTTTTTGAAACTGTTTCTAGAACCGAACTTAAAAAACTTATTGAAGATAATGGCGGAAAAGTATCTTCTTCAATTTCTTCAAAAACTAGTTTTATTGTTGCTGGAGATAAAATGGGACCAAGTAAAAAAGAGAAGGCAGAAAAAATTGGTGTACCACTAATTACTGAACAAGAATTCTTACAAATGATTAGGTGATTTTGCTATTGATTATCGATTAAAAGTATTTTATAACGATTAATTGCACTTTTTGTGTATATTTGCGAAATTGTTAATAAAATCACACCTATAGAGAAAGGTATTTATGCAATCGGTATTTTTATTTAGTTCTAGTACAATTTATATGGCTGTAGAGCTGTTGTTTGTCCCATTTATTACATTGGGGTACTTGTTGTTGCCTAATAAAAAGTCTACCTTATTTACTTTGTTTTTGGTTGTATATAGTATTTCAGATATATTAAACCTTTTTGATGGCGAAACGTTTACAGAGTCTTTGTATTTTATATGTAATAGCTTATATGTGTTAGCATATATCTTCTTGTTTTTTAGTATTCTTTTTTCGATGGATTTAAGAAAAGTATTTAAAAAATTCTATTTTCAATGTATTGTATTAACAGGGCTTTCCATTTATTTGTTTATTGTTTTATTTAATATTGTAAACCCTGTAACTTTCGAATCGGATATTGTAGCATTGGTACAGTTTGTAGAGCACATGTACAACTTAGTGTTGCTATTTATTTTAGTGGTTTCTTTTTTAAGCTATTTAGAAAAAGAAACATCAAAATCGTTGCTTTTGTTTTTGGCTTGCTTATCGTTAATATTTTCAGAATTTTTACTAATTGGTTATTATTACCTTTTAGAAATGGATGTGTTAAGTTACATCGCTACCATGTTAAATTTCTTAGCTTTTATGTTGTTTTTCTATCAAGCAAAATTAAAACCAGAAAGCAAAAAAAAGGTATCTTATATTTAATTAAGTAGTTAAACAATAATAAACTTTCCTTTTGCTGCTTTGTTTTTATCGTTGTCAAAATAAAAATCTATTTTACCTAAGTTTATACCATAACAACCAACTTGGTTTACGAGTACACTTTTTCCTTCTATGTTTTTTGCAATTGTAGGTTTTGGTAAAAAAGTATGCGTATGCCCTCCAATAATAAGATCTATATGCTTAGTAGCCTTGGCTAAATTTAAATCGCTAATTTTTGTAGAAAAGTTTTTATAGTAATACCCTAAGTGCGATAAGCAAATTATTAAGTCGCATTTAGCTTCTTCTTTAAGTATTCTACTCATGTCTTGCGCAATTTCTATTGGATCTAAATACTCTGTTTCTTTGTATAGGTTGTGGTCTACTAGACCATTTAATTTAATGCCTAAGCCAAATACGCCAATCTTTATTCCTGCTTTATTAAATATTTTATAAGGTTTTACGTGACCATCTAAAACGGTGTTTTTAAAATCGTAATTAGCAGATAAAAAATCGAAACTAGCATGAGGTAATTGTGCAAGTAATCCATCTATACCATTGTCGAAATCGTGATTACCAATAGTTGCAGCATCGTATTTAAGTTTGCTCATTAATTTAAACTCTAGCTCGCCACCATAGTAATTAAAATATGGGGTACCTTGAAATATGTCGCCAGCATCTAAAAGTAAAGTGTTGGGGTTTTCGTTTCTTATTGCTTGAACTAAACTTGCTCTTCTAGCTACACCTCCTTTGTTAGGGTTTCTTCCATCTTCTGGGCCAAAGGGATCGATATGACTATGTACGTCGTTTGTGTGTAAAATAGTTATTTTAGTACTTTTACTGCCCGAAGCAAAAGAGGGTAGACTTAAACCTCCTAAAGTAATAAGAGTAGTTGCAGCTGTGGTTTGTTGTATAAAATCTCTACGTTTCATATTGCTTATTTCGTTTGTATAAATCTATTGTCAATAACTGGGTTTATGGTGTCTTTTTTTATAAAGTAATCTAATAAAGCATTTCTTATTTTATAATTTAAACTATAAAGACTGTCGTTAGTTTTAAAAAACGACATATTATCTCCACCATTGTATAAATAGTCGTTTGTAGCTACATAATAGGTTTTGTTGGCCTCAATTTCTTTATTGTTTATGGTAGCTTTTATTAAATTGAAATTGGAATCTAACGTAATGTTTAGCCCAGAAATAGGATGTGCTTTTTTTGCTTTTTGTAAATACCTAACTAAGCTATCGGTTATTGTTTTTCCTTTCATAGCAGCAACAACAACACTGTTTTCAAAAGGCATTATTTTATAAGCAGTACGTGGGGTAATGTTTCCTTTAGAAATTATTGCACGAATACCACCATGGTTAAGCAATACCATATCTATGTTTTTGTTGGTACGTGAATTAAATACAGGATTAGATTGCGACCAAACAGCATCGGCAAATAAATTTCCAATAGCAGTATTAAAAGTACCATCTTTTTTAGAGTAAGTAGCTGGTGCGTAAGCGATAACACTGTCTAGATTTTTATTTACATGCTCGCGATAAGGCTTAATTATCGCATCTATCTCAGGGTCTATTTTAATACTATCACTAATATTAATTTGTTTTCCTTCAATTTTAGTAAGTTGCAGATTATTTTTTTGTTTGCAAGTACTAAGAAAAAGCAAGCAAAATAATACAAAAAGATGTTTGTAATTCATTTGAAAAGGTTTCGATTTATGGTAATAAGTAAGTACTTTTACTACCTTTGTAATAAAGCATAAATATAAATGATTTTAAAAGGTTTAAAACAAAAATCTACAAAAAAGTATATAGAGACTATTTTAAATTCAAGGCAAGTTGTTGCTAAAAACAATACCATAGAAAGTCTTGGTGTAATTGTTAATATAGATGAGTTTAATGATTTTCAGGCTTTTAGTAGACTAGCACAAGAGCTACATGTTAAACCAAATAAATTAAAAATAATTTCGTTTACAACACAAAAAAAGGAAACACTAGCTATTAAAGAAGCATGCTTTAATACGCAAGATATAGGCTGGAAAGGAAAACTTAAAACTATAGAGTTGCAGGAGTTTGTTGCTAGTAATTTTGATGCTTTAATAAGCTATTACACGCTGGATAGTCTAGAGTTAAAACTAGTTACGGCGGCATCGAAAGCAAAATTTAAAATTGGAGTTTTGCAATGCGATAATAGAATAAACGATTTTA
>JBMZDY010000016.1:0-16653 GCA_049614585.1 Oceanihabitans sp. | reverse complement strand
TTGAATGTGTTTAAAACCAAACGTGTTTTCTTTTAAACTAAAAACAGCATCATTAAAAACAGGTTTGAGTAAACTATTTATAGTTTCTTTTTTAGAAAGGCATTCTTGAAATAGTTTGGTGTCTTGTTTTGTAAAAAGCTCGTAACCTCCTAGTTGTTGGTAGTTAATGGTTTTATCTCCTAGTGTATTGCGTAATAACTGTAAGCCATTTACGCGTTTTTTAACCAGCTCTAAAACTTCGGTTTCGGTATGTGTTTTTAAATCGTCTAGTATTTCGCTAAGGCTACCAAAGCATGCAAAACCTGCGTTTTTTGTACTTGCTCCTTGTGGTAACATTCCTCTTTCTAGAACTAGTATTTTTGCTTTTGGGTATTTTGTTTTTAGTTGTAATGCACAATTTAGGCCAACAATACCACTACCTACTATAGTATAATCTACGTTTGTTAACCATGTTTTTATTTCCCAGTAACTTAAATTCATTTGGTAAAGTTAGGCTTTTCATTTGAAGTTTTAAACTGTGTTAAGGATAGCAGCGACATCCTTTTTGTTTTTTACAAAAAGATATAGCGAATAGCCTGACTTTTGCTTTTTGGAGCAAAAGGAACACCAAAAAAAACTCCGAAATTACTTTCGGAGTTTTAATTATTTAATCTTCTGTTTCTGGTTTCATTTCGAAGTCTTCCATAAATTTAGTGGTATAATTTCCGGCTAAATAATCTGGATGCTCCATAAGTTGCCTATGAAACGGAATGGTTGTTTTTATTCCTTCTATTACAAACTCGTCTAAAGCTCTTTTCATTTTATGAATTGCCTCTTCTCTTGTTTGCGCTGTAGTAATAAGCTTAGCAATCATTGAATCGTAATTTGGAGGAATACTATATCCTGCATATACGTGAGTATCTAAGCGAACTCCATGCCCTCCAGGAGCGTGTAAAGTTGTTATTTTTCCTGGCGATGGCCTAAAGTTGTTATACGGGTCTTCGGCATTAATACGACATTCTATAGAATGCAGATTTGGCGTATAGTTTTTTCCTGAAATTGGCACTCCTGCAGCAACTAGTATTTGTTCTCTAATTAAATCGAAATCGATTACTTGCTCTGTTATTGGGTGCTCTACTTGGATACGCGTATTCATTTCCATGAAGTAGAAATTACGATGTTTATCTACTAAAAACTCTACGGTTCCTGCGCCTTCGTATTTTATATATTCGGCAGCTTTTACTGCTGCTTCTCCCATTTTTTTACGCAATGCGCTGGTCATAAATGGAGATGGTACTTCTTCGGTAAGTTTTTGGTGACGACGTTGTACAGAACAATCTCTTTCGGATAAATGACATGCTCTACCTGTAGAGTCTCCTACTACCTGAATTTCTATATGGCGTGGTTCTTCGATAAGTTTTTCCATATACATATCGTCGTTACCAAATGCTGCTTTCGATTCTTGTCTTGCAGAATCCCAAGCTTCTTTAAGGTCTTCTTTTTTCCAAACGGCACGCATTCCTTTTCCGCCTCCACCTGCAGATGCTTTAAGCATTACTGGATAGCCGGTTTCTTTAGCTAGTTTTTCGCATTCTGGGTAATCTTCTATTACACCTTCGCTTCCTGGTACACATGGTACTCCTGCTTCTATCATGGTTGCTTTGGCATTTGCCTTATCGCCCATTCTATCTATCATTTCTGCTGATGCACCAATAAATTTAATATGGTGTTCTTCGCAAATTTTAGAAAATTTAGCATTTTCAGATAAAAAACCATATCCTGGGTGTATAGCATCTGCATTAGTAATTTCGGCAGCTGCTATAACATTAGACATTTTTAAGTAAGATTCGTTACTTGCTGCAGGGCCTATACAAACTGCTTCGTCGGCAAATTTTACGTGTAAGCTTTCTGCATCTGCGGTCGAGTAAATCGCTACAGTTTTAATGCCCATTTCTTTACAGGTACGAATTACACGAAGTGCAATTTCTCCTCTATTGGCAATTAGTATTTTTTTAAACATAACTTTTGGTTTTAAAAATTTCAAATTCCAAGCACTAAATTCCAAATTTTGGATTTTGAGATTTGTCTATTGGAACTTTTAAAGGGTTATGATGGATCTACTAAAAATAATGGTTGGTCAAATTCTACTGGTGAAGAATCGTCAACTAAAACTTTTACAATTTTACCCGATACTTCGGATTCGATTTCGTTAAAAAGTTTCATCGCTTCTATAATACAAAGCACATCGCCTTCTTTTATAGTTTGTCCTACCTCTACAAAAACTGGTTTGTCTGGAGATGGTTTTCTGTATAAGGTTCCAATTATAGGAGACTTTACAGTAATGTATTTCGAATTATCGTCTGCTGCTGCTTCTGGTTGTGCAGGTGTAGCTGCTACAGGTTGTGCTGCTGCAATTGGTGCTTGTGCCATTGGTGCAGCCATTGGTATTTGTTGCACAATAGTTTGTTGAGCTTCGTTTTTATCGTCGCTACCTGTTCTAATCGTTATTTTTACATCGTCTGTTTCTAGCTTAACTTCGCTAGCTCCAGATTTTGCAACAAATTTAATTAGGTTTTGAATGTCTTTTAAATCCATAATAATAAGATATTATAATAATTGTAGTTAGTTAGTTTATGCGTTATAGGCCCATTTTAAATAAATGGAACCCCAAGTAAATCCACCTCCAAAAGCAGCAAGAATAATTTTGTCTCCTTTTTTAAGTTGTGTTTCGTAATCGTTTAATAATAATGGTATGGTAGCAGATGTAGTATTTCCGTATTTTTCGATATTCATCATAACCTTACTAGCGTCAAGACTCATGCGGTTTGCGGTAGCATCTATAATACGTTTATTGGCTTGGTGTGCTGCTAGCCAATTTACATCGTCGTTTGTTAAGTTGTTACGTTCTAATACTTTTACGCATACGTCTGCCATATTAGATACTGCCCATTTAAATACTGTTTTTCCGTCTTGATAAACAAAGTGTTTTCCTTCTTTTACAGTTTCAAGGGTTGCTGGTTGTACAGAGCCTCCGGCTGGTACTTGTAAAAATTCTCTTCCGGTGCCATCGCTACGCAAGTATTCGTCTTGCACTCCTAAACCTTCGGTATTTGGTTCGAAAAGTACTGCTCCTGCTCCATCTCCAAATATAATACAGGTTGCTCTGTCGGTATAATCAATCATGGAAGAATTCATATCTGCACCAATAACTAATACCTTTTTATATTTACCAGCTTCTATAAAGCTAGAAGCGGTAGAAACGGCGTATAAAAAACTAGAACAAGCTGCATCTAAATCGAAAGCGAATGCATTGGTTGCTCCTATTTGCGAACCTACAAAAACTGCGGTTGAAGAAGCTTGCATGTCTCTTGTTGCGGTAGCAACTATAATTAAATCTATTTCTTTAGGGTCTAGATTAGATTTTTCTATAAGGTTATTTGCTGCTTGAATTGCTAAAAAGGAAGTTCCTTTTCCTTTTTCTTTTAAAATTCTACGTTCCTTTATACCGGTTCTGGATGTAATCCATTCGTCGTTAGTATCAACCATTGTTTCCAATATCTTGTTGGTTAATACGTATTCTGGAAGATATTTACCTACAGCTGTTATTGCTGCTGAGATTTTACTCATAATTTTGGTGTTAATTCGACCTAAAATCGTTCATAAATTAGCGAAATGCAACACAAATGTAATAAAGTGGTATACTTAGCACTAATTTTATGCAAATTAAGTTGTTTTTAACGTAAAGAAAAATATATCATAAAAAAAACGCCCACAGTGGAGCGTTTTATTGTATGCATGCATAATACTTATGCTAAATTTTCTTCTACTTGCGAGTTGTCTATTAAAACCTGACCTCTGTAGTAAAGTTTTCCTTCAAACCAATGCGCTCTGTGGTATAAGTGTGCCTCTCCTGTTGTTGGGCATGTAGCAATTTGTGGCGCAGTTGCTTTGTAATGTGTTCTTCTTTTATCTCTTCTTGTTTTCGAGATTTTTCTTTTAGGGTGTGCCATTTTTTAATATTATTTATCCGTTAATAGTTTTTTTAATGTATTCCAACGCGGATCAATCTCTGCATTGTTATCTTTATAATCCTTTTCTTTAGGACTAAGTTCTTCTAGTTTTTTAAGTATTTCTGAATCTAAAGTTCCATCTTCAATTCCTGGGTGTATTAATTTTTTGGGTACAGCTAATACAATTAACTCGTAAATATATTGTTGTATATTAATTTCATACTCGCCATGAGGTATTATTAATATGTCAATATTGTCGTCGTTATATGCTTCTCCAAATTTTACTACCAAATCGAAATTATTTGAAATTTCTTGGTTATAAGGCTCGTTACTTAGATCGCAATTAACGTTTACGGTTCCCGAAAAATTAAAATTTAATTCCAAAAAAGTAGCTTTTTTATTTAATTCTACTTCTACTTTAATGTTGGAATCATTAAAATTCTCATACTCAAAATGTTCAAAGAACGATTTATTAATTTCGTACTCAAATAGATGCTTTCCTTCTTTTAATCCTACAAATGGAATTGTAAATGCTTTTAATGCCTTCATTTTCACATCTATTTTGAGCCTGCAAATATACAACTTTTTTTATATTATAGCAGTTATAAACATTTTTTTGTTTATATCTTTTTTTGGTTGAATTTTAAAGGGTTTTTATTTAACTCTAAATATTCCTTCCTATTTTTAAATATTTCTATCGCTTTAAATACCGCTTCTTTAAACGAACTAGGGTCTGCCATATTTTTTCCTGCAATTTCGAATGCGGTTCCGTGATCTGGCGAGGTACGAATTTTATTTAATCCTGCGGTATAGTTAACGCCTTGCCCAAAAGCTAAGGTTTTAAAAGGTATTAAGCCTTGGTCGTGATACGAGGCAATTACAGCATCGAAATTAGTATAATTATTAGAGCCAAAAAAGCTGTCTGCTGCATAGGGGCCATATACAAGTTTTCCTGTTTTTTTTATTGCTTCTAGGGTTGGTCGCATTACTGTATCGTCTTCTTCGCCTATTACGCCATTATCTCCTGTATGTGGGTTTATGCCTAGAATTGCAATTTTTGGTTTTCTAATTTTAAAATCTTTTTGTAGCGACTGGTAAACGGTATCTATTTTTTCTTGTATACGTTTTGGGGTAATATGTGTTGCCACATCTTTTACTGGTACATGGTCTGTAAGTAAACCAACTCGTAATGTATTGGACACCATAAACATTAAACTATTTCCTTCTAGTTCTTGTTCTAAGTAATTGGTGTGTCCTGGAAATTGAAATGCTTCAGATTGGATACTGTGCTTATTAATTGGTGCGGTTACTAAAACATCTATATTCCCGTTTTTTAAAGCTTTTGTTGCTGCGGTTAACGATTTTATTGCGTACTCGCCAATTTTAAGATCTTCGTTTCCAAAGTTTATTTTTATAAAATCGTTCCATATATTCCATACATTTATTTTTTTAGGCAATATACTTTCGGCATTATTTATACCGTTAAATGCTACATTTACTTTAAAATGATTTTTTAAAAATGTCATGGTTTTTACCGAAGCAAATAGTACTGGGGTACAAAATTCTAATATTCTAGAATCTTCAAAAGTTTTAAGTATTATTTCGGCCCCAATGCCATTTAAATCTCCTATAGATATTCCTACTATTATATTTTCTTCTTTCTTCATTAATTATGCAAACTTTTGTTTGTAATTTTATCGCTACAAATTTAACTAAATATTCGACAATAATGTTTACTGGAATTATAGAAACACTAGGCGTTGTAAAACACTTACAGAAAGAGCTTGATAACTTGCATATTACGGTAGAATGCGACTTTACTTCTGAATTGCAAATAGACCAAAGTGTGGCTCATAATGGGGTTTGCTTAACTGTTGTAGCGATTAATGAGAAACAATATACCGTTACTGCTATTAAAGAAACCTTAGAAAAAACAAATATAGGTAGTCTAGAACTAGGAGACTCTATTAATTTAGAGCGTGCCATGCAACTTGGCGAGCGTTTAGACGGTCATATTGTGCAAGGGCATGTAGACCAAACTGCAATTTGTACCGCTGTTAAAGAAGCTTCGGGTAGTTGGATTTTTAGTTTTGAATACGATGCTAAATTAAATAATGTAACTATAGAAAAAGGTTCTATTACTATAAATGGCGTAAGCTTAACGGTAGTAAATTCTGGTATTAATAATTTTTCGGTAGCTATTATACCTTATACTTTAATGCATACAAACTTTAAGCATTATAAAAAAGGTACTCTTGTAAATCTAGAATTTGATGTAATTGGTAAATATGTAAGCCGCCTTATGGGACTACAAAATCGTTAGGCAGTTTTTGCTTTATTTGCTTGAATTATTTTTACAATTCCGTAAACTAAACCAATCGCTAATAAAATATATATCCCTTCGTCAATCGGGCTACCAGGAGGCACAAGTGTATCTCTTTGCTCTGGCGTAGGTGGCGTTTGAGCAATGGTTATAAAACTTATTAATACAAATAAGATAGAGGCAATTATTTTTTTGTATTGTACTTTCATAAGTATGTAAAAGTATAAAAAGTTTTCTTTCAAAAAAAAACAATCTAAAACTAATTAGTCTGCAAGAAGCAAAAAAAAACGATTAAAAGCAAAAAACTGATTTAAAAAATTAACACTTTTTTGACATTAATGGAATTTATTAAAAATTCTTCATGTGTTTTGTATTAATTAATTCTTTATTAATATTAATCAACTACGTATAATCGTGCGAGTTTCATTCTACTTCGCTCTTTTAAAACTTCTAAGCAACAACTATGTTGTATAAAAAAAGGTTTTAGTAAAAACTAAAACCTTAATTTTAAAAGTGGTCCCACTTGGGCTCGAACCAAGGACCACCTGATTATGAGTCAGGTGCTCTAACCAACTGAGCTATGGGACCTTTAATTACGGTAAATTACACACATAATTAAATGAGTTTGCAATATTACTACTTATTTTAAAACTCTACAAAATTTTTTAGTCTATTATTTCTTGGCACAACTCAATTAATACGCCATTGGTAGATTTTGGGTGTAAAAAAGCCACTAACTTGTTATCGGCTCCTTTTTTGGGTTTTTCGTTTATAATTTTAAAGCCTTCCTTTTTAAGTCTTTCTAACTCTTTTTCTATATCGTCTACAGCAAATGCAATGTGGTGAATCCCCTCTCCTTTTTTTTCAATAAATTTAGCAATTGGGCTATTTTGGTTAGAGGCTTCTAACAATTCAATTTTATTTTCTCCTACTTTAAAAAAAGAAGTGTTAACTCCTTCGCTAGCGACAGACTCTATTTTGTAATGCTTTTCTCCAAATAGCTTTGCATATAAATTGTTTGATTTTTCTAAGTCTTTTACGGCAATTCCAATGTGCTCTATTTTATTCATGTTTTCATTTCGCCAAAGCAAGAAATGGTATTTGGCAATTTTTATATTTTCTTATTTATACTAAAAACAGCAAGCTAACTACAAGCTGTATTTCTCTGAAATTTAAATTTGTTACTTCAAAAATACAATAATCTTTAAATAACAACTATTTTTGCAACGTAGAAGCACGAATAGCTTTTATAAAAAATATATTATAGTGGAAGAAAGTCAAAGACAAAAAAAAATAGCTTCGGTATTACAACGCGATTTGGTAGATGTATTACAAAGTGCCGCATCGCAAGGTGGTATGCGAGGAATACTTATATCTGTAAGTAAGGTAAAAGTAACGGTAGACCTTTCTGTAGCAAAAGTATATTTAAGTATTTTTCCTAACAATAAAGGAGCAGAACTTTTAGTAGGAATAAAATCGAATACTCCTTTAATAAGACACGAATTAGCACAACGTACCAGACACCAGTTACGACGCATGCCTAATTTAGAATTTTTTATTGACGATTCTTTAGAATATATAGATAAAATTGAACAGTCTTTAAAAGGAAAAGAAGACCCAATTAATGATCCAGACCTTTTAGGGAAACGTAAAAAATCGTAGTGAACTTCGCACTATACATAGCAAAACGTTATTTATACTCTAAAAGTAGCAACAACGCTATTAACTTTATTACCATAATTGCTGCTATAGGAATTATACTTGGTAGTGCATCTTTACTTATTGTGCTTTCTGGTTTTGCTGGCTTAAAAGATTATTCTTTACAATTTACAAGTCTTATAGACCCAGACTTAAAAGCAGAAGCAAGTCAAGGAAAATCGTTTATTGTTACTCAAGAAGAATTAGACAAACTAAATAGCTTAGAAGCAATTACAGCCTATTCTAAAATTATTGAAAACCGTGTTTATATTGCTTTTGACGGTAAAAATTATCCAAATGCATTTATAAAAGGGGTTGATGCTAATTACGAAAAAATAAATCAAATAGATTCTGTAATTCCTTTAGGAAGTTGGCTTACCCAAAACACCAACCAAATAGTAGTTGGTTGGGGAATTTCTAACAACCTTTCTTTTGGCGTTTTAGACTATGGTAAACAAGTAAACCTTTATGTGCCAAAACCTGGTAAAGGGCAAATTACAAATGTAAACCAAGCATACAATACTTTTAATGCGATTAATGTTGGTATATTCGATATTAACTTAGAGCTAAACGATAAATATGTATATGCTCCTTTTACTTTTGCGCAAAAGCTTTTAGGCTATTCCGAAAATCAACTTTCTGCAATAGAGTTTAAATTAAATGAAGCGTTTAAGGAAGAAGATGCTAGAGCAGAAATATTAAATATACTTGGAAATAAAGTAACATTAAAAAACAGAATGCAGCTTAACGATGCGCTTTATAAAATGTTAAATACCGAATATTTAGCAGTGTATTTAATTTTTACATTGGTACTTATTATTGCATTATTTAATGTTATTGGCTCGATAATAATGATGATTCTTGATAAAAAGAAAAACTTAAATACATTATTTAATTTAGGCGCAACACAAAAAGATATACAACGTGTTTTCTTTTATCAAGGAGTGTTAATGACACTAATTGGCGGCTTAATTGGATTGGTAATTGGTTTTGTTTTAATTGTACTACAAAAACAATTTTCACTAATTATGATTACACCTTCTTTAGCTTATCCTGTTGCTTTAAAAGGATTAAATTTTGTTATTGTATTTGTAACAATTACTGTTTTAGGAATTCTAGCTTCAAAAATAGCGGCTTCGCGAATAACAAAAAATTTAATTGCTAATTAAGCAAACTCATAACCCGAAAAATTCTTTAGTACCTCATCGAAAGCAGCAAATACATCTGCAGACGCATCGCTAGTTACCATTTTCATTCGGTATTCTTTAAAGTGCGGAATACCTTTAAAGTAGTTGGTATAATGTCTTCTGGTTTCAAAAACGCCTAGTATTTCTCCTTTCCAATCTATAGCCATTTGCAAGTGCCTTCTTGCCGCTTCTACCCTTTCTTCTAGACTTATTGGTGGTAGGTGTTTTCCGGTTTCAAAAAAGTGCTTTACTTGTTTAAAAAACCAAGGATTACCAATAGTTGCTCGACCAATCATACAGCCATCTAAACCAAACTCGTCTCGCATTAGCATTGCTTTTTCAGGAGAATCTACATCGCCATTTCCAAAAACAGGAATATGCATTCTAGGGTTATTTTTTACCGCAGCTATTGGTTTCCAGTCTGCTTCGCCTTTATACATTTGTGCTCTTGTACGACCATGAATAGAAATTGCAGCACAGCCTACATCTTGTAATCTTTCGGCAACCTCAACAATTTTTATAGAATCGTGATCCCAACCTAAACGGGTTTTTACGGTTACAGGTAAATTAGTGCGTTTTACCATTTCGGCAGTAAGCTTTTCCATTAAACAGACATCTTTTAAAATTCCTGCTCCTGCTCCTTTACTAACCACTTTTTTTACTGGACAACCAAAATTAATATCTATAATATCTGGATTCGATTTTTCTACAATATCAATGGTTTGAAGCATACTATCTAGATTGGCGCCAAAAATTTGTATTCCTACTGGACGCTCTTTTTCGTAGATATCTAGCTTCATTACGCTTTTTGCAGCATCGCGAATTAAGCCTTCGCTAGAAATAAATTCGGTATACACCACATCTGCACCTTGTTCCTTACATAACGCACGAAACGGAGGGTCGCTTACATCTTCCATTGGTGCTAAAAGTAATGGAAAATCGGGGAGTTCTATATTGCCTATTTTTACCAATCTATTCTTTTTTATTTATTAGAAATTTATTTTAGCTTCTACTGTTTTTCCAGATCGAGTTACTTTTACTTTTGTACTGTCTCCTTTTTCAAATTTAGATAAAGCCAACATGTATGTTTTCATATCTGTTACATCTATATCGCCAAGTTTAATAACAATATCTCCTTTTTGTAATCCTGCTTTTTGCGCTGCTTTATCTTCGCTAATTCCATCGATTCGCATGCCTTTACCATCGTATAAATAATCTGGAATAACCCCTAATCCTACTTTAAACCTAGGTACATCTTCGCTTTCGTTTTTAGTTTTTCTAAAAGGAAGTTTCCCATTATTATCTAGATCGGTAACTATTTCAAAAATATAGTTAGATATTGTTTGCATACCGTTATAATGTAAACGTTCTGTATCGTCGGAAGGTTTGTGGTAATCTTCATGCTGTCCTGTAAAAAAATGCAACACTGGAATGTCTGCATTATAAAAAGAAGTATGGTCGCTTGGTCCTACTCCAGATTCTTTTTGAACTAATTTAAACCTACTGTTATTTGCTTTTAATGTTTGCTTAAAAATTGGCGATGTCCCAACGCCGTAAACCGCTAGTGTACTATCCTTTTTAAGTCTGCCAACCATATCCATATTAATCATATAGTTCGCTTTTTTTGTATCTATAGTTGGATTTTTTACAAAATAATTAGAACCTAATAATCCCATTTCTTCTCCTGAAAAAGCTAAAAACAAATAGTTGTTATTGGTGTTTCCTTTCATTAATCGTTTTGCTAGGTTTAACATTACTGCTACTCCACTAGCATTATCGTCTGCTCCATTATGTATTGCTTTTTCTCCTCTGTGTAAAGAGCCTTCTGCTCCATAACCTAAATGGTCGTAATGTGCACCAATAATAACGGTGTTTTCGGCCTTATTATCTATATAAGCAACAATATTGGTCCCTGTAATTGTACTATCGCCATCTTTTACTGTATACTTTACTTTTTGATGCGGATTGGTTTTGGGCTTAAAATTAAACGCTTGAAAAAAACCATCGGTACCTTTAGCAAATAAACCAATATCTTGAAAACGTTTAGCTATATATGCAGCAGCTTTTTGCTCTCCTATTGTTCCGGTTTGTCTGCCTTCAAAATCATCTGAAGCTAAAACCTCAACATCTTCTTGAATAGATACTGTAGGTTTTACCGCATCTTTTTTACAGGAACTTAATAAAATTAAAAAAATGGCTATATAACTATATTTCATTACGATAAATATTAATTTTGTTCAAAATTAGTCATAATATACCATTTATTAAAAATTACAAATGAAAACAAACACAATATATTGTTTACTGCTATTCGTATTGGTAGCTTGTAAAAAAGAAACCAAGCAAAATACAGATACAACATCAGGTGCTACAAAAATGATTGATTCTTTAATTTACCCAGAAGAAAATCATTTTAAAAACATACGCCAAATTACTTTTGGTGGCGACAATGCCGAGGCTTATTGGAGTTTTGATGATAAGCAGTTAGTTTTTCAGTCTAATAACAAAGCATGGAATGTAAACTGCGACCAAATGTTTTTAATGAATGCAAACCAAACATTTAAAGACAAAATACCGCCAATGGTAAGTACTGGAAAAGGCAGAACAACTTGTGCTTATTTTTTACCAGACAACAAACATATTATTTATGCGTCTACCCATTTAGGAGACGATGCTTGCCCAGAAACACCATTGCGTAAAAACGGAAAATACATCTGGCCTATTTACGACACATACGATATTTTTGTTGCAGATTTAGAAGGAAATATAACATCGCAATTAACCAATGAAACAGGTTATGATGCAGAACCAACCGTATCGCCAAAAGGAGATAAAATAGTATTTACTTCTACAAGAAATGGCGATATAGATTTGTATACCATGAATTTAGACGGCAGCGATGTAAAACAAATTACTTTTGAATTGGGTTACGATGGAGGCGCTTTTTTCTCGCCAGACGGAACAAAAATTATCTTCCGTTCTTCTCGACCTAAAACCGAAGCAGAAATTAAAGAGTATAAAGATTTACTAGCCGAAGGTTTAGTGCAACCCACCGAAATGGAACTGTATATTTGTAATGCTGACGGAAGCGACTTAAAACAATTAACCGATTTAGGCAACGCTAATTGGAGTCCGTTTTTTCACCCAAGCGGAAAGAAAATATTATTCTCATCCAATTTTGAAGCCGAGCGTGGTTTTCCTTTTAATTTGTATTTAATAGATATTGATGGTAAAAACCTAGAACGCGTAACCCATAGTGAAACTTTTGATGCTTTTCCAGTGTTTTCAAACGATGGTAAATATTTAATTTTCTCTTCAAATAGAAATAATGGCGGAGGCCACGATACCAATTTGTTTATTGCAGAGTGGCAAGATTAACTTTAAAAAAAACGTTTTACCTTCGTTTGCAAATAAAACTATTAGCTTTTAAAATACAACTGCTTTAATGCTTGAAAATATACTAGATAACATAAAAGGAATTACCAGTTTATTTGGCGATAAAATAATAATTCTGAATGTTTTATTGGTGCTTGTTATTTTTATTTTAACCGCTTCTATGATTAAAAAAAAATGGCTCCGATTTATTATTTCATTACTATTTTCGGCATTTTTAATTTTACAACTCATTTCTTTATTCTTTACCCAAACATTTGTTAGCTATCCTTTTTTTGTGCATCTAAATGTTAGAGATGTCTCTAGTACTTTGGGGCTTTATCCAAATCAAATATTATTGGCAACAACCGCATTCCTGGTTTTTATGGCAATGTTTTATTTTTCGTTACACTTAAGTGTTAAAATATTACAACAAAGTAAATCTGCCTTTATAGCAAAACTTCATACTAATGCAATTAAAATATTACTTATTTGCATAAGCCTTTTTGTTTTAGTGTTTATAGGTAAAGGTATTGTAAACGATACCTATCAGCTACTATCCTTATTAAAGCCTTCTTCTAATAATATGGCGTTTAAAACTGCTTTAAAGCAGCTAAAAATGGAAGATTATGTTAGCGAAAAAAACATAGTAAGCAAAAAAGGTAAAAACATTGTTGTTATCTCTTTAGAGTCTTTAGAAAAAGGCTTTTTAAGCGATTCATTAAAGCATTTAACGCCTAATTTATCGAAACTTAAACAAAACTGGAATTATTATAATTTAGAGCAAAACTTTGGTGGCGAGTGGACAAGCGGTTCTTTATATACTTCTTTAACCGGCTTTCCTGCTTATTTTGGAATTCACGGAAACGATATTTTTAAAAACGCCTATCACTCCAAAATATCAAGTGTAAGCAAGGTGCTTAAAACCGCAAATTACAACTTATCTTATTTTGTTGGCGATGCTAATTTTTCTGGTACAAAAGAAATGCTATATGCATTAAATTTTAACCATATTATAGACAAATACAAAGTAGAAAACACAAACGAAACCAATAGTAGTCGTTTTGGTTTACGAGATAAAGATTTATTTGATTTAGCAAAAACAGAAATTAAAAGCAAAGCAAAACACAAAGAGCCCTTTGCTGTGTTTATTTCTACAACAGACACGCATGCTCCAGATGGTATTTACGATAAACGCCTAGAGAAAAAAATTAAACCACAAAAAAACAATTTAAACTTTATGGTCTCTGCGGTAGATTATATGATAGGAGATTTAATACAGTTTTTAAAAAAAGAATCGCTTTTAGAAAACACCACAGTATATATTTATCCAGATCATTTAAAAATGGGAGACCCAACCATGTTTAATCATACAGGAGAAAGAGGCTTATACTTAATAACAAATGCAACTAATAAAAAAACAAAAATAGATACCACCAAAACACTATATCAAATAGATTTACCTAAAATAATACTTAATGGCGCAGCAGTAAAACACAATATGAAGTTTTTAACCGATTATATATCTGGTGATAAAAACCAATTTATTACAGCAAATAAAAATGAAATACGAGCTATAAATACTGCTGGAATTTCTAGAACAAGCGACGAGCCATATGTTTTACCTTCTAAAAGTAAAAACTACAAAAAGTATAAAAAAGATACTTTGCGTTTTATTGCACATGCTGCTGGTGCTATTGAAGATTACACCTACACCAACTCTTTAGAAGCTTTAAATAAAAATTACAAAAATGGTTTTAGGTTGTTTGAACTCGATATAATAAAAACAAAAGACCAGAAATACGTTGCTGCTCACGATTGGAAACATTGGGCAAAAATTACAAATTACACTGGCGAATTACCACCAACCGAAGCAGATTTTTTAAAACAAAAAATCTATCAAAAATTCACCCCATTAAATATGCAGGCTATAAACCAATGGTTTCTAGCTAACCCAGACGCCATATTAATAACAGACAAAATAAACGAGCCTTTAGCTTTTGCCGGTAATTTTATAGACAAAAACAGATTAATGATGGAGCTTTTTAGCTTACCAGCAGTTCAAGAAGGAATAGCTGCTAAAATAAAATCGGTAATACCATCGCAAAAAGTTTTAACCAATATAAAAGGAGATAAGCTAAAGCAGTTAAAACAATGGCAAATTACAGATATTGCTATCTCTAGAAATTTTATAAAATCGAATAAAAAATTATTAAAACAGTTAAAAGAAAATAACATAAATGCATACGCTTACCATATAAATTTTGATCCAGAAATAAATGAGGAATACGTAGTTAAATACGAAATGGATTATATATATGGAATATATGCAGACCTTTGGAATTTTGAAAAATAAAAAGGCAAGCAAATCACACAATAAATACACTATATTTGCAAATATTTTATAGTAGAGAACAGGATTATGAAGCACATTAGAAACTTTTGCATTATTGCACATATAGATCACGGAAAAAGTACCCTTGCCGATCGTTTACTAGATTTTACAGGATCTGTAACCGCAAGAGAGCAACAGGCACAGCTTTTAGATAGTATGGATTTAGAGCGCGAGCGTGGTATTACCATAAAATCGCACGCCATACAAATGGAGTATAAACATGAAGGGCAAGACTATATATTAAACCTTATAGACACTCCAGGTCACGTAGATTTCTCGTACGAGGTATCTCGATCTATTGCAGCTTGCGAAGGCGCATTACTAATTGTAGATGCAGCACAAAGCATACAAGCGCAAACAATTTCTAATTTGTATTTAGCACTAGAAAATGATTTAGAAATTATTCCTGTACTTAACAAAGTAGATTTACCTAGCGCAAACCCAGAAGAGGTAACAGACGATATTGTAGATCTTTTAGGATGCGACCCAGAAGAAGTTATACACGCTAGTGGAAAAACTGGTTTTGGTGTAGAAAACATAATAAAAGCAATAATAGAACGTATTCCTGCGCCAAAAGGAGATCCAAACGCGCCATTACAAGCTTTAATTTTCGATTCGGTTTATAATACTTTTAGAGGTATAGAAACTTATTTTAGGGTATTTAATGGCGAGATTAAAAAAGGACAAAAAATAAAATTTGTTGCTACAGATAAAGAATATAATGCAGACGAAGTTGGTACCTTAAAACTAACACAAGTAGCAAAACAAAGCGTAAAAACAGGCGATGTAGGTTATTTAATTACCGGAATTAAAACCGCTAAAGAAGTAAAAGTAGGAGATACTATTACCGATTTTGCAAACCCAACAACTAATATTGTTGAAGGTTTTGAAGACGTAAAACCTATGGTGTTTGCAGGTATTTATCCTGTAGATACAGAAGATTATGAAGAGCTTAGAAACTCTATGGAAAAATTACAATTAAACGATGCTTCGTTAGTATTTGCTCCAGAAAGTTCTGCCGCTTTAGGTTTTGGTTTTCGTTGTGGTTTTTTAGGAATGCTACACATGGAAATTATTCAAGAGCGTCTAGAACGTGAGTTCGACATGACAGTTATTACAACGGTACCAAACGTTTCGTATCACGCTTTTACAAACAAAAACCCAGACACAGCATTTGTTGTAAATAACCCTTCCGATTTGCCAGATCCTTCTACAGTAAATCGTGTTGAAGAGCCATATATAAAAGCAACTATTATAACAAAGTCAGACTTTGTTGGTAACGTTATGTCGCTATGTATAGAAAAACGAGGCATGATTATTAATCAAACCTATTTAACACCAGAACGCGTAGAATTAACCTTTGAAATGCCTTTAGCAGAAATTGTTTTCGATTTTTACGATCGATTAAAAACAGTATCCAAAGGTTATGCTTCTTTCGATTACCATCCTATTGGAATGAAGGTTTCAAAATTAGTACGATTAGATGTCTTATTAAATGCACAACCTGTAGATGCACTTTCTGCTTTAATACATGCAGATAATGCACATAATATTGGTAAAAAAATGTGCGAAAAACTGAAAGAACTTATTCCGAGACAACAATTCGATATTCCTATTCAAGCTGCTATTGGCGCAAAAATTATTGCTAGAGAAACCGTAAAAGCTTTACGTAAAGATGTAACTGCAAAA
>JBMZDY010000015.1:0-16748 GCA_049614585.1 Oceanihabitans sp. | reverse complement strand
GACACAAGGTTGCAACGCATAAGCGTAAAAAAAGAAGACGCGCTAACCGTCACAAAAAGAAAAAATAAATTAAAAAAGTAGTTAATAGCTACTTTTTTAATTTATAGTAAAATGTTCTTTGAAAACGAGCTCTAAATACGTATTACCTTGCGTAAATTAAGCTCCACGGATAATCCCGTTAAATCGGGACCTGTGAAATACCTTAAACCGTTTAAGGTATTTTGTTTGTTTATTTATATTCTATAAACAAACAATAAAATAATGTATAATCCATCTGTTTCCTGAAAAGGTGACGGATTAAAATTAACAAAATGGAAAAAGAATTAATAATTCGATCTAGTTCCAATCAAGTTGATTTTGCCTTATTAAAAGATGGAAAACTTATTGAATTACATAAAGAAGAAGATGGTAACAATTTTTCTGTTGGCGATGTGTTTATAGCCAAAATACGAAAAGCTGTTCCTGGTCTAAATGCTGCATTTGTTAATGTAGGTTATGAAAAAGATGCTTTTTTGCATTATCATGATTTAGGACCAAAACTACCTTCTCTTTTAAAATTCACAAAAAGTGTAAGCACAGGTAAACTAAATGATTTTTCATTAAAAAATTTCCCATTTGAAAAAGATATTGATAAAAACGGAAGCATTGCTAACGTTATAAAATCAAATCAATCGTTACTAGTACAAATTGTAAAAGAACCAATTTCTACCAAAGGCCCTAGAATAAGCTCAGAGCTTTCTATTGCTGGTAGATATATTGTTTTAGTTCCCTTTTCAGACCGCATTTCTATTTCACAAAAAATAGATAGTAAAGAAGAAAAAGACAGACTAAAACGTTTGGTAAAAAGCATAACACCAAAGGGATTTGGAGTTATAATACGTACAGTAGCAGAAGGCAAAAAAGTAGCAGAACTAGACAAAGATTTACAAAATTTGATTGGTCGTTGGACCGCAATGTGTAAAAAGCTACATAAAGCCCATCATCCCAGTAAAGTATTAGGTGAAATGAACAAAGCATCTTCTATATTACGAGACATCTTTAACGATTCCTTTACCGGAATTCATGTCGATGATGAATCGCTTTACATTCAAATAAAAGATTATGTGCAAGAAATTGCACCAAAGAAAGAATCTATAGTAAAATTGTATCAGTCTAATGTTCCCATATTTGAAAAATACGGAATTGAAAGACAAATAAAAACCTCTTTTGGAAAAACCGTTTCTATGGCCAAAGGAGCGTATTTGGTAATAGAACATACCGAAGCATTACATGTAGTAGATGTAAACAGTGGAAACCGTTCTAACAAAGCAAATTCGCAAGAGGATACCGCAATGGAAGTTAATTTAATTGCAGCAACAGAAATGGCTAGACAATTGCGATTACGCGATATGGGAGGCATTATTGTTGTAGATTTTATTGACTTAAACTCTGCCGAAAACAGAAAAAAACTTTTTAATCATTTACGCGATGAGATGAAAGACGATAGAGCCAAACACAAAATATTACCTCCAAGTAAGTTTGGGTTGATACAAATTACTAGACAACGCGTACGTCCAGAAATGAATATTAAAACCAGAGAGGAAAACCCTAATGGTGTTAATGGCGCAGAAGTGGAGGCACCTATTAGTATAGTGCCAAAAATTAAACACGATCTGGAACAATTATTTAAAAAAGACTATAAAAAGGTGACTTTAAACACACATCCTTTTATAGCGGCCTTTTTAACAAAGGGCTTTCCATCAATACGTTCGAAATGGTATTTCGAACATAAAAAATGGGTGAAAATTTTACCTAGAGATGCTTACACATACTTAGAATATCACTTTTTTGATAAAAGTGGTAACGAAATTAAATAACTAAAAAAGCCTTACTTTAAAAAGTAAGGCTTTTTTTATGGTTAATATTAGGTATTTAGGATATTTTAGTTTGGTCCACCACTTACAATTATAAACTCGCTACGTCTATTTAATTGGTGCTCTTCTTCGGTACAACCAGAACCACAATTTATTGCTGGTTCGTTTTCACCTTTTCCAACTCCAGATATTCTTTCTGCTGGAATTCCTTTAGAAATTACATACTGCACTGTTGTTTTTGCTCTACGATCTGATAGTTTTTCGTTATACGAATTAGACCCTCTGCTATCGGTATGCGATTTTGCATTTATTACCATTTCTGGATACTTATTCATTACTTGTACTAGCTTATCTAGCTCGAATGCAGCTTTTGCTGTAATATTCGATTTGTCGTAATCAAAATAGATAGGGTTTAATACCACACGATCTTTTACAATTAATTTCTCAATAGGGTCTAAAGCAACATCTACAGCTACTTCTTCTTCATCTGTACCCGCAACCGTTACTTTTTTACTATCGTAATCGGCCATTGTAACTTCTAATTCTGTTTCGGTATCGCATTCTACCATAAATTCTGAAACTCCTTCTGCATTAGTTGTTTTAGATACTAGCTTATTTCCTTTGTCGTCATACAATGTAGTAGTAGCTCCTGCTAATGGTTCCCCTGTTTTATTATCGGTTATTGTAGCTATTATTTGTACATCGCATAATGGCTGTAATTTTTTAATAGCATAAATATCGTCGCTTCCTTTACCACCTTCGCGGTTAGACGATACAAAACCTTCGCTTGTTTCTTCGTTAATAGTAAATGCAAAATCGTCTGCATTACTATTTACAGGAATTCCTATGTTACGAATAGGTGTCATTTTACCATCAATCTCTCTAGTATAAAATACATCTAAACCTCCTAAGCCTAAATGCCCATCACTAGATAAATATAAGGTACCGTTACTACTTATATAAGGAAACATTTCTTTTCCTTCTGTATTTACTTTTTGCCCAAGGTTAATAGCTTCGCCATAAGAACCATCTGCATTTACTGCTGCCTTATAAATATCTGATTGCCCAAATCCTCCTGGTTTATCTGAGATAAAATATAAAGTTTTTCCGTCTGCACTTAATGATGGATGATCTACATTATAGTTATTACTATTAAATGGTAGCGATTTTACATTATCCCAACCGTCGCCAGATTTTTTAGCGCTAAACAATTGTAAAACACTGTATTGGTTATTCGATATAGAGTCTTTTTCGTATTGCTTTTCAAAAAAGCTTTCTCTAGAAAAATACATGGTATTACCATCTGGACTAAAAGTTACCACACCTTCGTGATACTTCGTGTTTATTTTATTTCCTAATAATTTTTCGTCTTGATAAGTACCATCTTCTGCTAATGCAAAAGAGTATATATCTAAAAATGGCTGATCTGTCCAACCATAGCTTCGTCTTGTAGTATTTCTAGCAGATGTGATATATAGCTTTCCATTACTAAACGTGCCTCCAAAATCGGAAGTTGCTGTGTTTATTTCTAAGTTTTGAACATTAAACTTTTTACCTTTTTCTAAAATTTTAGGTAAATAGTCTGGATTAGCTGTAAAAGCTGCAGCTCTTACATCACTAGGTCTACGGCTTGCAAATTTTGCCATCCAGGTATTAGACTCTTGGTACTTCCCATTTGCTTTTAACATTTGGGAGTAGTTATAAATAGTCTCTGGGTCTTGCTCGCCTTCTAAAGCTTTCGCGTACCATTTTTCGGCTTCAACGGTATTAAATACATTATAATTGGCATCGCCTAATTTTGTGTATACATAAGCGTCTGCTTTGCCTTTTTCTACAAGTTTGGTATAAGCTTCAATTGCTTTTACAAATTCAAATTTCGCGAAATTCTTATCCGCATTTCGGGTGTCTTTATTTTGGGCAGTTAAACTAAAGCTGCTCAATAATAAAATAGTTACAAATATTTTAAGGATTTTCATAATTCTTTAGCTTAACAGATTAAAAATAACGAGGTGAACGAGATACTTTTCTGGAAAAAGCAAAGTCGAAATTCAAGAATATTTCGTGAGATGAATCGGTTCCGTAATTTAAGTCGGATTGAATGCTATCGTAAGCATATCCTACTCTTAAATGCGGGGTTATTAAAAAGTTTACCATCCCACTTATAGAGTCTTCAAGACGATATCCCACTCCTAATTCTACAAAATCGTACATAAACACATTTGCATTTATATCGAAACTTACTGGCGCTTTAAATGCTGCTTTTAAGAAGGCATGTGGTTTCAGTTTAAAATTATCGGATAGGTTAAACACATATCCTGCTGTTGCAAAAAAGTGCTGTGTTTCCGAACCAATTTTAGTGCCATTTCTATCTAAATGCGTTGCTTTTAATATGTTTGGCATTGCAAGAGACACATAGTATCTATTTGGTTTATAAAAATATAAACCGGCACCAATATTTGGAGTTACCTCATCTATGTTTTGTGCAAAAAACGGATCTCCAGCATCGATTACATCGATATCTGCTTCACTTATACCTATTCGGTGAAAGGTTGCACCTGCTTTAATACCAAAAGCTAAGCGATTATCTGCTCCTAATGGTAAGGTGTATGAGAAATCTGCATACGCATTGGTTTCTCGTACTGGACCAATCTCATCGGTTATTAAGGAAAGTCCTAAACCTACACTTCTACCTACTGGTGAATGAATTGCGAGTGTACTGGTACTTGGTGCTCCATCTAGTCCTACCCATTGTGTTCTATGGAGCGCTCCAATTGCAACTCCTTCAAAAGAGCCAGCATACGCAGGGTTTAGCACATTCATGTTATACATGTACTGTGTATATTGCGGGTCTTGCTGCGCATGTGTTTGAAACGCAAGCAAAAAAGCGAAAATTATATATATTTTTTTCATTATTAAGTTGTGTTAGTTTATTTGTTTAGATATACCCATGATGATTTGGTTTTATTTCCTTGATATTTCATTACATAGAAATAGGTTCCTACTGGAAGGTCTTCTCCTCCATCGGATTGCCCATGCCATTGGTTTGTATAACCATTGGTTTTAGAAAACACCTTAATACCATAACGATTGAATACTTCTAAACTTTGTACATCGTGGTTACTTAAATCGAAAGTGTCGTTTTTATTATCATTATTTGGTGAAAATGCTTGTGGAATAACACAACTTGTAAATTCTAGCACCTCTACCTCTTCTTCAGAGCTACATCCTGTACTATTAAATGTTACTTCTATTGTGTAATATCCTGCTTGTGTTACTGTTGGTAATTCTAAACTATTCTGACCAGCGATTATTGCGCCTTCGTAATACCAGTTTATACTTACATCTTGTTCTAAATAATTATTTGCTGTAGCAACTACTGTAATTGGGTTGGTTGCAAACGGACAAACTTCGTAAACTACAGAAGAAGAAAAAGAAGTATCTGGTTCTATTCCTAAATCTAAGTCGAACATGGTTGTGTTATAACATCCAGATCCATCTTCTACACGAACGTAAATAGTACCTGGTGAAGATGCATAATTGGTAGTATTAGCTATAGGTGCTGTAGCATTATCTGCATCGTATTGACTAATGTAATAAGTTACTGTCATTCCTGTTAAGCCTCCTAGTATAACCGCTTCGTTTTCGGTAAGGTTATATTCTCCTATTCCGTCATCGTCGTTATCGCAACTTAAAATTGTTGGTGCTTGGTTAACTACTGGTCTATCGATTAAGTCTAATGAAAAGGATGTAGTATTAAAACATCCTGTACTAGCATCTTCTACTCGCACATAAATTATGCTTGGTGCTGCGGTATATCCTGTAGCATTAGTAATAGCAGCGTTTCCTGTATTTGCATCTGCTTGGTTGGTATGATAGCTTACAGTCATTCCAGTTAAACCTCCTAATATAACTGCTTCGTTTTCGGTTATATCATAATCACCCATTCCATCTTCATCATTATCACAACTATAAATTGTTGGTGGTGTTTGGTTTATAACTGGTTTGTCTATTAATTCTAGATTAAACATTGTTGTATTAGAACAGCCAGTTATTGTATTTTCAATACGCACATAAATGGTTTGTGGGTTTGCTGTACTAGTATACGGACTCGCTAATGCTCCGGAGCCCATATCTGCTGCTGTTTGCGAAATATGATAACTTACTACAACATCTGTTTGAGTGCCAATTACATCTGCATCTTGCGAAGCTAAATCGAAACTTGCAGAACCAGTACCATCGTCACACATTTCCATATCTTGAGGTTGGTTTGCAACAGGTAAAGCATTTACAATTAAATTAAAACTTGTATTGGTTGTTGCACAACCAGAATTAGATCCTACTGCATCTATATCTTCTACTCTAACATAAATGGTAGTTCCATCTGCAGCAGTATAAGGTGAGCTTAAAGCAGCTGCTCCTGTTTGTGCGTCGGCTAGTGTAGCATGATAAGAAACTACAAACTCGGTATTAGACTGCGAACCTAATATTGTAGCAGTTTGCGAATCTAAATCGAAATCTCCCATTCCATTAGAGTTAATATCACAAAGCTCTAAATCTGGTGCTTGGTTTGCTACAGCTTCATCAAAAAAGTTTACTGGCACTTGTAATGAAAAAGATATATCTTCACAAATACCTCCATAAGCAATAGCTTGGTAATTACCCGATTGGGTAGCGGTTATTGTTAAATCGGAACTTATAAAAATACCATCTAAATACCATTCAAAATTATCTGCATATGGTGAGTCTACGGTTAATTCAATAGAAGGGAAACCACATAAATCTATTGAATTTGTGTAGCCCATATTTGTAGGGTCTTCGGTTAAAACAACTCCTTGATATTCTATTGACACATCACAAACAACTTCACAATTGGTTCCATCTGGTGGTCCAGAGTCTTGTGTAAAGGTATAGGTTCCTGGGTCTTGCGAGAAATTTGTTATTAATATTATAAATAAGTCGCCTTCTTGTACACCATTTAATGTAATTGTTTCACTTGCCGTTGGCGAGTAACTACAATCTGCAATATTTTCTGGCAACAATGCGACACAACCACTATCTTGATCTGGGAATGGCCCCCAAACAATAAAGTCTATATCTGCAGGTGTACCAGTATCATCAATTTGATCTAGTGAGAAAACATAATCTCCAGCTTCATCAAAAATAATGGTATTCCATTGTGGATCTGGTTGTGTAATTAAACAATCGTAATCTATATTATCTGGTGCTTCTTGATCTCCAACGGTACTAGGGTATGCTAAATCACCTGCACATATTGGTAAGGCTTCAATACAAAATATAGAACAACCTGTACTAAATACATTTTCTAACACACAGTTTGCATCTTGCGATGAAATTGTAACTGTTATATCTGAAGTGTATGGGAAAGGCCCTATAGTTGAAAGCCCAGTATTAGTTACTGTAACGGTATTAGAGTTATAATCGTTTGAGATTATTAACGGAGAAGCATCTCCTAAACTTGTAACATCTATTTCTATAGAAAATTCTTCCGCATCACAATCGTCTACTACAGTATACCCAGCAATAGGATTAATACAGGTAGCACAAGAAATTGTAATATCTATTGGGTTGTATCCAGAAGTTTGACAACTTCCAACAAAATCGGAATTAACATAATAAGAAACTGAATCTCCAGAGGTTTGAACATTTATTCCTGTTAAATCGCCATTATTTCCATAACCATTATAAAGTTCGGTAACTCCATCGGAATCATAAATAATAAATTCATCCCAAGTATTTTCTACATTTCCAGAGTTTACTACTAAATTTAAAGCAGAACCATCTGTACTTGTAAATGTATAAATTACAGGGGTTACATCGCCATCATTATCATAACAAATTACATTATTTACAGGGCCAGCAGAACAATCTACATCGAAGTTTAATTGTTCGGTTGTTGTAAAGTTTATTGGGCCAACCCAATCACTAAACCCATCGCCATCGCAATCTGCTCGTAAATAAATCTCGTAAGCTGTAGAATATGTTAATCCTGTAAGGTTTAACATAGTGACACCAACATCTGTTCCTGTTGCTGGTTCTCCTGTACCAGGAGCTTGCACAACATATTGCCAATTGCTTTCGGTTCCTCCCATTTGCCAATTAACATCGGCAGTTGTACCTGCTATATTTGTTACTGTTATATTCGATGGGATAATACAAGCAGGTGCTTCGTCTATAACAACATCGTCTATAGCAATATCATCGTAGAAATCGCCAGTTGTTGTTTCAGAAAAAGTAAATCGTACTTGTGCATTATCTGTAAAAGTTAAAGTAGAAAGGTCAATTATTCTTAATTCCCATCCTGTAGTATTGGTATTGTAAGTTTGCATTAAATTCCATGCTGCTCCATCCCAAACTTCCACTTCTAAAGTTGAATTTGCATTTCCTTCATTATCACTAATTTCGTAAAAAGATAGCGCAGGGTTTGTTAATGCAGATACATCAATTAATGGACTTAATAAAGAACGTGGTCCTTCGTCGTTTGAAGCATCGCAATACGCAAAATACCCTCCAGAATTGGTTACACCAGTAATATTACCATTATCACCAATATGGTTACCAGCTCCTACATTAGTAAAGAACCAATCTTGGTTACCATTCATAGACCAGCAATTTGGTATCGCACCAGCACTTTCAAAATCTTCGGTATATGGTGCTGTAAAAACAGTACATTCGGTTGTAAAGTTTAATGGGCCAACCCATACACTAAATTCTGTTCCACATTCAGAACGTACATAAACTTCATAATCGGTACTTGGCATTAAGCCAGTAGCAACAAAAGCTGCATTATTGGTAGTGTCTACTCCATTTGCTGTAGGCACTCCTGTACCAGCAGGTTGTGCAACAACTTCCCATCCTGGCTCTGCTCCTCCTGCGTCCCACATTATTGTAGCCGAGGTAGTAGCTGTATTTACTAGTGCTAAATTTGCAGGTTCTGGACAGGTTACATCGTAAACATTAATATCGTCTATTGCCGAACCTTCATCGGTAACAGTTCCATCTGAACCAAAAGCAAATCGAAGCATAACACTTGCTTGCCCTGCTAATCCTGTTAAAGCATGTCTTGCAACTACCCAAGCGTTAGTACCTTGTCCACCTGTACCAGACCAACCAGTTTGTTGGCCTCCAGGATTTCCGTCTATACCGTTGTTATTAAACCAATTATTGGGATCGTTAAATGCTCCAACATTTTGCCACGAAGTTCCACCATCTATAGACGACTGCAATACGAGGCCATCCCAGCCTGTTTCGTTATCGTACCATAAATTAAATTGTACTTCGGGAGCTGCTAAATTTGTAAAATCGAATACCGGACTTACTATAGCCCCATCTTCGTTAGAATTATAATTCCCGGTTAAATTAGTAACCCAAGCATTTACACCAGAGGCTGCCGCATTAATAATACCAGCAGCAGGTGTACCTAAGGCCCACGTACTATTTGCTCCTACATCTACAACAGTCCATCCGCCGTCTCCAGCTTCAAAATCTTCTAGATAAGGATACGAAGTTATTTGCGCTTCCATTTGCATACTTAGCATATAACAAAGCAAGGCAAAACAAAAAGTAATTTTTTTCATTTTGATTTTTGGTTAGTTAAAATTGATTAAAAAGCTAATAATCAGTCTTTTAACTTGTTGTTGTCAAAATAAAAGACTAGACCACACTTTTAAATATGCATCTAAAGTATAAAAAATTGTGAGATTAACAACTTAAACTTTTATTAATTTTAATAATGTTATGGTGCGGGATTAGGAATTTGAAGATGTACTTCTTGTATTGCTTTTAAAATTGTTTCGTCTAGATGTACGTGAATACTATCTATATTTTCTTTTAACTGATTTAAATTCGTAGCTCCTATTATATTACTGGTTACAAAAGGTTGTTGGTTTACAAATGCTAGTGCCATTTGTGCTAATGTTAAATTATTTTCTTCAGCTATTTTTAAATACTGCTTAGTAGCTTCTGTACATTGTAAACTACTATATCTAGCAAATCGAGGAAAAAGTTTTAATCTAGCATTTGCTGCTGCTGTACCTTTAATATACTTTCCAGAAAGCACACCAAATGCCATTGGTGAATACGCTAATAAACCAATATTTTCGCGCATAGCTATTTCTGCCATGTCCCCTTCAAACACCCTATTTAATAAAGAATATGCATTTTGTATGGTTTGTATTCTTGGTAAATTATGCTGCTTAGATTCTTCTAAATAACGCATGGTTGCCCATGCTTTTTCGTTAGAAATTCCTATATGTCGTACTTTACCTTCTTGAACTACTGTTTGTAATGTATTTAATATTTCGTTAAAATTATCTTCCCATTTGTCATTTGGATTATGGTTATAATCTCGAATACCAAAAGTATTTGTTTGTCTTTCTGGCCAATGTAATTGGTATAAATCTAAATAATCTGTTTGTAAACGTTTTAAACTACTATCTATAGCATTTTTAATTGCTTTTGGACTAAACCCATTGGTTCTTATATGTGCAGTATAATCGCCAGGACCTGCTATTTTTGATGCTAATACAACTTTATCTCTTTGATTTGTTTTTTTAAACCACTCTCCAATTATTCTTTCGGTTTCTGCATAAGTTTCTGCTGTTGCTGGCACAGGGTACAGTTCTGCAGTATCCATAAAGTTTACGCCTTGATCTAAAGCGTAATCCATTTGCTTAAAGGCTTCTTCTTTTGTGTTTTGGTTTCCCCAAGTCATGGTGCCTAAGCATATCTTACTTACTTTTAGGTTTGTATTTGGTAGTGTGGTATATTTCATAAATAGTTAGGTAATACTATTGTTTTGGTTTTTATTATTTATATATCGTTTAACAGCTTAGAAACTGTATCTAATTTTGGGGCTAAAATAACTTCGATTCTTCTGTTTTTTGCTTTCCCTTCTGCTGTTTCATTACTTGCTATTGGTGCAAATTCGCCTCTTCCTGCTGCTGTTAAACTTTCGGGATTTATTGCTTTGTTTTCTTGCAAAATAGCAACGATTGCTGTTGCTCTTTTTGTAGACAAATCCCAATTTCCTGCTATTTGCCCAGAACCAGTATAAGGATCGTTATCGGTATGCCCTTCTATTAATACTGATATTTCTGGGTTATCGCCTAATACGCTTCCTAATTGCATTACTGCTTCTTTTCCTTGTTTCCCTACAGCCCAACTACCAGATTTAAAAAGCAGTTTATTTTCCATAGATACATATACTTTTCCATCACGTTGTTCTACGGTTAAGCCTTTACCTTCAAAATTTGTTAAAGCTTTGGATATTGCATTTTTTAGCTTAGTCATTGCAGCATCTTTATCTGCAAGTGTTTTTTCTAATTCGTCAATTCTATTCGAGCGACTTTCTAATTCTTTTTTTAATTTATCTAGCCTATTATTTTCTTCTTCAAGCGCTTGTTCTTTTGCTTCTAATTTTGCCAATAATTCGCGGTTCTTTTTTGCGTTTTGAGCTATAGAGGCAGAGCTGTTTTTTTCTAAGGCTTCGTAGGATGCTTTTAAATTATCGTAATTTGCTTTTATTGCTTTGTAATTTTCCTGCAGTTTGTTTTTACTTTCTACTGCTTCATCGTACTCCGTTTTCAATTTTGCGTAGTCGTTTTCTGTTTTATTATTTGCTCCTGAAAGGTTTTCGTAATCTTGCGAAAGTTTTCGGTTTTCTTTCATTAATGCTGCGTATTTGCTTTCTAAATCTTTATAGACTTTTGGAGATACACAAGAGGTAGTTAATATTGTAAATAAGGTAAAAATTAATATGCTGTTTTTCATTTTTATTTGATTTTGTAGCGTGTTTTTATTACACTTTTATTGGTGTATTTTTTAGTTATCTATTTCAACCAAAACAGGGCAATGGTCGCTATGTACTGCTTCTTGTAAGATAACGCTTCTTTTTATTTTTTCTTGTAAGGTTTTTGCAACCATGGTATAATCTAATCGCCAGCCTTTATTATTTGCTCTTGCATTTGCTCGATAACTCCACCAGCTATATTCTTGTTTTTCTGGATGTACATATCGAAATGCATCTATAAAGCCACTAGTTATAAAATTACCCAACCATTCTCTCTCTTCTGGCAAGAACCCAGATACGCCTTTCATTTTTGGGTTGTGTATATCTATTGCTTCGTGACATATATTATAATCGCCACATATTACTAGGTTTGGAAATTCTTTTTTAAGCGTGTTTATATACGATTGAAACCTATCCATATAATCGAATTTATGCGCTAGTCTAGCGGCATTGGTTCCAGAAGGCAAATACAAACTCATAACCGAAATACCATTAAAATCGGCTCTTATGTTTCTCCCTTCAAAATCCATAGATTCTATTCCGGTACCAAATTCTATATGATTGGGTTTGGTTTTACTTAAAATTGCAACACCACTATAGCCTTTTTTTTGAGCAGAAAACCAATAGTTATATTTATAACCAGCTTCTATAAAAAGATTTAAATCTAGTTGCTCTTCCATCGCTTTAATTTCTTGCAAGCAAATAACATCTGGGTTGGCCGCTTGCAACCATTCGATAAAGCCTTTGTTGATAGCTGCACGAATACCATTTACATTGTATGAGATTATTTTCAAGTTTTGTATTTTAAAAATTATAAGTTTTAGCTAAAATAAATAATACCTTACATTTACACTATTAATTTATAGTGCTTTTAACAAAAAACTATTCACAAAATAATTAGAAGTATTTAGAGTTTAACTATTGCATGAAATTAACAGCGTTTCTTTTTATATTTTTTATTAGTCTTTCTGTATTTTCACAGGAACCTACTTCTAACTACAAAACAAAAAAATATGCTGTAGCAAAAACTATTACTATAGATAGTGTAAGTATTAGTTCGGGTTATTTCAATATTAAAACGCTAAACAATACTATTATAGACTCTACCTATTATACTGTAGATTTTGAAAAAGCAATACTTCAATTTAAAAAACCTATAGCGACAGATTCAATACTTATTAACTATTTAAATTACCCTAAGTTTTTAACAAAAACCTATAAGCAGTTAGACGAAAAAATTATTGTAGACAACACCAATAACCAACAACAACTTTATAAAATAAAACAATCGAATAAGACCAATAATTTTACTCCTTTTGATGGCTTAACCACTTCTGGAAGTATTTCGCGAGGTGTAGTTATTGGTAACAACCAAAATTCGGTTTTAAACAGCGAGCTAGATTTACAAATAACAGGAAAATTAAGCGATAAAATATCATTACGTGCTTCTATTCAAGATGCAAATATCCCTTTGCAAGAGTCTGGATATTCGCAACGCTTAGACGAATTCGACCAAGTATTTGTAGAGTTATTTAGCGATAACTGGAAAATTCGAGCTGGTGATGTAGACTTAGAAAACAAACAATCCAGTTTTGCTAGTTTTTCTAAACGTGTACAAGGTTTGTCGCTTGGCGCAACATTAAACCATTCAGATTCTAAAACCAATTTATTTGCTGCAGGAGCAATTGTACGAGGGCAATTTACTTCTAGTAAATTTATAGCGCAAGAAGGCAACCAAGGTCCATATAAATTACGCGGTCCTAACGGCGAATTATTTGTACTAGTAGTCTCTGGTAGCGAAACGGTTTATGTAAACGGTATCGCTCTAGAACGCGGTGAGAATAAAGATTATATAATTAATTATAATGCTGGCGAAATTATATTTAACGCTACTTTTCCTATTACCAGTGAAATGCGTATAACAGTAGATTACCAATTTAGCGAACGAAATTATTCGCGTTTGGTAGTTTATGGAGGTGGTAATTACGATAGCGAAAAACTAAAATTAGGAATTTCTATTTATAGTGAAAACGACGCAAAAAACAACCCTTTACAACAAAACCTTTCTTCTAGTCAAGTTAATATTTTAGCAGATGCTGGAGACGATACTAGCTTAATGACAGCGCCTTCTGCGACACCAGAAACCTATAGCGAAAATAAAATATTATATAAAAAAGAAATGCAAAACGGCATAGAAACCTTTGTATTCTCTAACAATCCAGACGACGAGCTTTTTAATGTTCGGTTTACATTGGTTGGCGATAACCAAGGAAACTATATAATAAGTAATAGCAGCGCAATTACAACAATTTTTGAATATGTCGCTCCTGTAGCTGGTGTTTCGCAAGGAAACTACGAGCCAATTGTACAATTAGTTGCTCCTAATAAATTACAGCTAGCTGTTTTAAACGGAAGCTATGCGCCTTCTCCTAAAACAAATATTGGTTTTGAAGTAGCAGGAAGTAAAAACGATTTAAATTTATTTTCGAATATAGACGATAATAACAACGATGGTTTTGCTTCTAAACTAAGCCTACAACAAGCGGTAATTAAAAAAGATAGCCTTTGGAATTTAAATGCCATTGCCAATGCAACTTTTATACAAGAAAACTTTAGAACCATAGAACGCTTGTATAATGCCGAGTTTATTCGCGATTGGAATATTGAACAAGAAGAAACCAACCAAAATGTAATTAACAACGGTAATCAAACTTTATTTTTATCTGGCATAGAAGCATTACACCATAAAAAAGGCTTAGCAAAATACCAATTTGAATATTTAAATTATTCTAAAAACTTTAACGGAAGCAGACACTTATTATTAGGCGATTTAAAATTAAATAAGTGGCACATACTTACTAATTCTAGTTTTTTAAATGCCGAATCTAATAAAAACAATTCTACTTTTTTAAGAACCTATAACAACATTACCTATAGCTTAAAAAAGGCTTGGGTAGGTACCAAACTAGCATTAGAAAGTAACGAGCAAAAAGACAAAGCAACCGACACTTTTACAACATTAAGCCAACGTTTTAAGTCTTACGAAATTTTTACAGGAATTGGAGATAGTAGTAAAGTTTTTGTGCAAGTTGGTTATAAGCATCGTATTAACGATAGTATAGTAGGTACAAAACTAAAAAAAGTAAACAGCTCAAACACCTATTATATAGACTCTAAAATAATACAAAACGAAAACACAAATCTATCGCTTTATGCCAATTATAGAACTTTAAAAAATGTAGATAAAGAGCTAGAAAATGAAGAATCTTTAAATTCCAGAATGCAGTTTAGCCAAAAACTATTTAAACAAATATTACATTGGAATACCGTTTACGAAACGAATTCGGGAACGCTAGCACGACAAGAGTTTACCTATGTAGAAGTAGAACCTGGGCAAGGTGTTTATACTTGGATAGATTATAACGAAAACGGAATTCAAGAATTAGAAGAATTTGAAATTGCACAATTTAGCGACCAAGGGACTTACATAAGAGTATTATTGCCAAATCAAGTTTTTATTAAAACCCATCAAAATCGATTAAGCCAAACGCTTACTATAAATTTCCAGCAATGGGCGAACAACCAAAATAATTTTAAAAAATTTTTAGCACACTTTTATAATCAAGCGTCGTATTTAATAGACAGAAAACAAAAAAGAGAAGGTAAAGCTTTTAACCTAAACCCTTTTAACAACGATAAAGAGAAACGGTTAGGCTTACAGTCTAATTTTAGAAACGTGCTATTTTTTAATAGAGGAAAACAACGCTACACAACCTCGTACACTTATTTAACAAACGCTTCTAGAAACTTACTATCGGTTGGTGCAATAGAATCAAATTCTAAAAGTCACCAATTGCTTTTTAACCATAAATTTGCAAAAAACTGGCTGCTTAATTTGCAAAGCAATTTTAATAAAAACGAAAGTAAAAGCGAAAATTTTTCGAGTAAAAACTTTAAAATAGAAGACACGCAATTAAACCCTAAAATATCTTATTTATTAAGTGACAATGCACGCTTTGATGTATTTTACCAATACAGTAAAAAAGAAAATACTATTGGAAATTTAGAAACTTTAAAACAAGACAAATACGGCATTTCGTTTGCTTTTTCTAGCAAACAACAATTAGCAGTTAGTGGCGAATTTAATTACTTTTCTAATGCTTTTACTGGTAATGCAAACTCTCCTGTTGCATACCAAATGTTAGAAGGGTTACAACCTGGAAAAAATTATACTTGGACCTTATTAGCACAAAAAAAACTAACTAAATACTTAGATTTAAATCTAAGCTATTTTGGCAGAAAAAGCGAAACTAGCAAAGTTATACATACAGGAAACATACAATTAAAAGCTTATTTTTAGCAGTAACTTTTAAAGCAGAAATAAAAAACTCCCAAACTAGAAGTTCAGGAGTTTTATTTAAGATTCATAGCTTTGCACTTCGACTGCGCTCAGTATGACACTCTGAATGACATTTTTACTATTTCATTCTCTGTAGCCAATGTTTCACATCGACTTCTGCTTTTATAATTTCTTTTAAATCTTCTATTTTAACACGTTTTTGTTCCATAGTATCTCTGTGTCTAATAGTAACTGTGTTATTTTCTAGCGTATCGTGATCTACAGTAATACAAAATGGTGTACCATTGGCGTCTTGTCTTCTATATCTTTTCCCTACTGCATCTTTCTCATCGTAAAACACGTTAAAATCCCATTTTAAATCTTCTACAATTTGTTTTGCAACTTCTGGCAATCCATCCTTTTTTACTAAAGGAAAAATTGCTGCTTTTACTGGCGCTAATACTGCTGGCAATTTTAAAACGGTTCTAGTGGTATTATTCTCCAGTGCTTCTTCTTCTAATGCGTTAGAAAAAACTGCTAAAAACATACGATCTAAACCAATAGAAGTTTCTAAAACATAAGGTGTATAGCTTGCATTTTCTTCATGATCGAAATACTGTAATTTCTTCCCAGAAAATTCTTCGTGTTGTTTTAAATCGAAATCTGTTCGCGAGTGTATACCTTCTAATTCTTTAAAACCAAACGGGAATTTAAATTCAATATCGGTTGCTGCATCTGCATAATGTGC
>JBMZDY010000014.1:0-16798 GCA_049614585.1 Oceanihabitans sp. | reverse complement strand
ATTCGTTTTCCAAAAAATTATGACTGGAATAGCTTGCTCCTTTGGTTACAATTTCTAATTGTGCTACAATATCTCCTGTTTCTTGCAATTCTATTTTGGCATGAGATTGGGTTGTATTGTCTTCTGCTGTATATATTTTTGTATGTACTATTTTACCGCCTTCTGGTGTAATTACAAAAACATCTCTATCGTCTGTAAAACTGCCATTATAATTAAATGGCGATATTTGGCTGGTACACTCAAGCCATACATCGTTTTCTGGTGTTGGTATATTTAATATTACATGATTGGTTTGCCCTAAAAAAGTAACAAAATCTTTATTTACATCTTTCTTATTTGTAGCAGACGCATATACTCGAGTATAGTTCGATTTTACATCTACTGCTTCTAATAATGCTTTGGTATAATTGGTTAAACCTTTACAGTCGCCGTATTTTACAGCATCTACTTTTTCGGCTTCTATAGGTTGTATTCCTCCTATTCCTTCTTGTACACTAATATACCTGGTATTGTCTTGTACATATTGGTATACTATTTTTGCTTTTTCTATTGGGTCGGTTACTCCTGCTACTAGTTGCTGTATTTTACTTTTTGTTGCTGGCGATAGTTTTGTACGGTTTTGTAACAGCTGGTCATGCATCCATTTCCCTAAACTCTTCCAGTCTTTAGTATTACCTATATAGCCTTCGTAATGAAAATTTATTGGTGTTATTTGTAATTGCGGTGTAATATTACTATACACAGGGCTTAAGGCTTCGTAACTCAATGCTTTTAAATTGGTTGCTTTGTAATTTAAAAAACCTTCGTTACTATTATTGTTTATGGTGAATCCTTCGAAGTTTTTTTCTAAGGTTTTTATACCTACCGATTCGTGATAATAAATCTCTAGTTCGCTATTTTCTGTACTTACATAATATCCTTCAAGTGGTCGCCAAGTTGGTATATAAGCAGTATTATTGGTTGTATATTTATATTCGAAAACTACAGTATACGGATAGCTTGTTGGTGTGTATTTTAAATATTTTACTCGGCTATCTTCGTATAACGAAAAATCGCTTACTGCAGAAACATCTACAAAATCGGATTTGCGAATTTTTTTAATTTGATTACCAAATGCATCATAAACTATGGCTTGTAATTTTTGAATAGATATTCCTTTATCGTAGCCTATTTGTGCTCCTACTTTTCTATTTCCTTCTTTGTTAAGAACTGTTACTATTCGTTTGGTAGTATAGGTGTATTTTTTAATATCGTTTATTTCAATTTTTGTGTAATCGAGACGTACAACTGCATTAGAATTTTCTTTTAATTCTAACGGAATTGTAATGGCATTTAACACTTGCTCATCTTGTGCTTGTATAGAAAAAATGGAAATAAAAAATAGAAAGGCAATTCGGTATTTTAAGAAATTCATTTAGGAGCAATTTGGTACATAAAGGTACAATATTTTATATTTTTAATAATAATTTATCGTAATAAATTACACTTTATTTTTAGTATCTATAATTATGGTTACTGGACCATCGTTTATTAAATTTACTTGCATATTAGCGCCAAATTCTCCTGTTTGAATTGGTCTCCCTAAATACAATTCTAATTGTGCGATACATGCCTTATATAATGGAATTGCTACATCTGGTTTTGCGGCCTTTATATAACTTGGCCTGTTTCCTTTTTTAGTACTTGCTTGTAATGTAAATTGACTAACAAGAATTACATCGCCTTTACTGTCTTTTAGCGACTTATTCATCACTCCGTTTTCATCACTAAAAACACGAAGATTTACCATTTTATTTGCAAGCCATTGTATGTCTTCTTGCGTGTCTTCATTTACTATTCCTAAAAGGATTAAAAGGCCTTCTTTTATATTGGCAACTTCTTCTCCTTCTATGGTTACACTTGCTTTAGAAACTCTTTGAATTACTGCTTTCATAATACATACAAATTCCACCTTTCGGGAACTTTAAAAGATACTAATTATAATTATCGGTTCTATAATGCTCTTCTTCTCCATCTAGTATACTTCTATAACTTCTATATCTAGAATAGGCAATTTCATCGTTTTCTAGCGCGTCTTTTATTGCACATTTTGGTTCTTCTACATGCAAACAATTATTAAACTTACAGTCTTGCTTTAGCTGAAAAAATTCTGGAAAATAATCGCTAACTTCTTCTTTATCCATATCTACTATACCAAATCCTTTTATTCCTGGTGTATCTATAATAGTAGCACCAAAACTAAGGTCGAACATTTCGGCAAATGTAGTTGTATGTTGGCCTTGCATGTGCTGGGTAGAAATTGCTTTGGTTTTTAAATCTAAGTTTGGTTCTATAGCATTTACAAGCGTAGATTTACCAACTCCCGAATGTCCTGCAAACATACTAACCTTATCTTGCATCATGGTCTTAACCTTGTCTACATTTTTCCCGGTTTCTGCTGAAATGCCTATACATTCGTAACCAATTTTACGATATACATGAGCTAAATATTTTACTTCGTCTAGAGTTTCTTTGGTATACACATCTACTTTATTAAAAAGCAAAACTGTTTTAATGCTATACGCTTCTGCTGTTACTAAAAAACGATCTATAAAAGAAGTAAAGGTTGGTGGATTATCTATAGTAATAAGTAAGAAAACTTGGTCTATATTAGAAGCTATTACGTGTGTTTGCTTCGATAAATTTACCGATTTACGAACGATGTAGTTTTTTCTATCGTGAATGGTATGAATAACACCTGTCTCTTCGTCGTTTTTGGTTTCGAGTTCAAAATCTACATAATCGCCAACTGCAATTGGGTTGGTGCTTTTTATTCCTTTTAAGCGAAACTTTCCTTTTATTCTACATTGGTATACCGTACCTAAATTTGTTTTTACGGTATACCAACTTCCTGTAGATTTATAAACTAGTCCTGTCATTAATACAAATATGCCAATATTAATTTATAATTAAAAGGTATTTGCTTATAATACATAAAACTAGATCTTGTAATTGTTTCAAAAAAAAATAAATTAGTTATTAATTATTTTTTCTTGATGGTTAATAGACTCTTGGTGTACTGCTTTAAACACACGTAAAATAAACTCTTCGCTTAAGTTTTTTTCTTCTCCTTGCAGAATCATTTTTCCTAAGATTTCGTTCCATCGTTTCGATTGTAAGACAGCAACGTTATGCTCTTTTTTTAGGGAACCTATTTCGTCGGCTATTCCCATTCTTTTTCCTAGCATATCTATTAGTTGATGATCGACAACATCTATTTTAGTTCGCAATGTGTTTATTTTATTTTTAAACTCGGTTGCTTCTCCTACTTCCTTTCTTATTTTTAATTCTTGCGTGTACTTTATTAAGGTTTCTGGTGTTATTTGCTGTGCTGCATCACTCCAAGCTTTGTCTGGCGTATGGTGTGTTTCTACCATTAAACCATCGTAATTAAGGTCTAATGCTGTTTGGCATAAATCGAAAATTATATCGCGTTTTCCTGCTATATGCGAAGGATCTAAAATAAGTGGTAAATCTGGGAAACGATTTTGTAAATCTACTGCTACTTGCCATTCTGGATTATTTCTATAACGCGTTTTTTCGTAAGTAGAAAACCCTCTATGTATAACGCCTAAGTTTTTCACATTTGCAGTATAGAAACGCTCTACTGCGCCAAGCCATAAAGCTAAATCTGGGTTTACTGGGTTTTTTATTAATACCGGTTTATCGGTTCCTTTTAAAGCTTCTGCAATTTCTTGCACTATAAATGGACTTACTGTTGTTCTTGCACCAATCCATAATATATCTACATCGTGCTGCAAAGCTAATTCTACATGGTTTGCATTTGCTACTTCTGTAGTAATTAGCATTCCGGTTTCTTCTTTTGCTTTTTGCAACCATTTTAAGCCTAGAGCTCCTACACCTTCAAAATTTCCAGGTCTGGTTCTAGGTTTCCAAATTCCTGCTCGTAATACGGTTGCATCGCTATCTTTTAATTGGTGTGCAATTTGCAATACTTGTTCTTCGGTTTCTGCGCTACATGGCCCTGCAATTACTAAAGGATGGTCTAATCCAAAATTATCTAACCAGGTTCTTAATTCTTTTTTATTTTCCATTTTTTTCTTTTTTATTTGTTTCGTCTTTATTTTTTACGGCTTATACATTTTTATGCTATTCCGTTTAATATTTCTTTTATATGATTAGTGTCTTGCATTTCTTTAAAAATAGCATCAAAATCGTCTGCTTTCATTTTATTTTTAAAGTGGGTTAAATTAGATATGTATTCTTCTAATGTTTCTATAACATTCTCTTTGTTTTGCTTAAAAATTGGTGTCCACATTTCTGGGGAACTTTTTGCTAATCGAACGGTTGAAGCAAATCCACTTCCTGCCATATCGAAAATATCGCGTTCGTTTTTTTCTTTATCTATTACCGTTTTCCCTAACATAAAAGAGCTTATATGCGATAAATGCGACATGTATGCTATATGTTTGTCGTGCGCCTCTGGATTCATATATCGAATACGCATACCAATAATTTGAAATATGGTTAGTGCTCTTTCTTGTAACTTAAAGGCTGTTTTTTCTATTTCACAAATAATGTTTGTTTTCTTTTTAAACAAACCCTCTATTGCGGCATTTGGACCAGAATACTCGGTACCTGCAATAGGATGCGTTGCTAAAAAATTTCTTCGTTTCGGATGATTTTCTACCGCTTTACAAATTGCTGTTTTTGTAGAACCCACATCCATTACCAAGGCATTGTCGTGCACCAAATTTAATAGCTCTGGCAATAATGCAACTGTTGCATTTACAGGAATTGCAACGATTACTAAATCGGCTTTTTCTAAATCTGAAATCTCGGCTTTTTCATCAATAATATGTAATGCTAGAGCACTTTCTAGATGTTCTGTATTTGCATCTATACCATGTATTTTTATATTTGGATTTAAGCGTTTTACATCTTTTGCAATGCTTCCTCCAATTAGCCCTACTCCTATTATATATATGTTTTTCATATTCGATTTTTGTTTTTCGAAATCCAAAAATAATATTTGGTTAATCCTGTTGTTTTATTCTTGCTAATGCTTTTTCTAAATCTGTTATTGGGGCACATAACGAAAACCGAATATAACCAGCTCCTTGTGTTCCAAAAATAGTTCCTGGAGCCAAAAAAATATGCTTATTATATAGCAATGCATCAATAAATTTTTCAGCATTTGTATTGGTAGGCAGTTTTGCCCAAACAAATAATCCTGTTGCTTTTTTATTAAATGTACAACCCAATGCACTTGCCATTTGCCAAACAATTTCTCTCCTTTTTTTATATTCGGCATTCATTTTATTAAACCAGGTACTATCCTTTTTTAAAGCTGCTATCGCTCCTTTTTGAATGCCATAAAACATTCCAGAATCCATATTACTTTTTACTTTTAATACTGCTTCAATATGTTTTGCATTTCCTAAAACCATACCTACTCGCCAGCCTGCCATATTAAACGTTTTACTTAACGAGTTAAGCTCTAAACATACCTCTTTTGCGTTTTCTATTTTAAGTATACTTTGCGGATTATCGTTTAAAACAAAACTATACGGATTGTCGTTTACTATTAAAAAATTGTTTGCTTTTGCAAGTGCTATTAGTTCTTTAAAAATAGTGTTTGTTGCTCCTGCTCCTGTTGGCATATGTGGGTAATTAAGCCACATTAATTTTACTTTACTTAGGTCTGTTTTTTTTAATTCGTTAATATCTGGCAACCAGTTACTGCTTTCTTTTAAATTATAAAAAACAGGTTTTGCTTCTACTAACTTAGTTACTGCAGCATAAGTTGGATAGCCAGGATTTGGTATAAGCACCGCATCATCTTTATTTAAAAATGCCATAGAAATATGCAAAATCCCTTCTTTGCTTCCCATTAAAGGTAATACTTCGCTTGCTGGATTTAGGCTTACTAAAAATTGCTTTTTATAAAAACTTGCAATTGCTTCCCGTAATTCTGGTAACCCTTGATAACTCTGGTATTTATGTGCTGTTGCTTCTTGCATGCCTGCTATTAAAGCTTCAATTACATTGCTTGGTGGTTGGATATCTGGGCTACCAATACCCAAATTTATTATAGGTTTTCCTTGCGATTTTAGTGTATTTACTTCGCGCAGTTTTTTTGAAAAATAGTATTCTTCTACAGTTTCTAGTCGGTTAGCTACAGTTATCATTATTTTGCGTTTTTATATTCGCCTAAAATTTTTAAATCTTGAGCCATTATTTTTAAAATAGATTTAGCTTTATTAAAATCTGCGTAAGCACTAAAAGTTACATCTACAAAAAAAGAATATTTCCAAGGAGTTTCCATTTTTGGTAAAGATTGAATTTTAGTAAGGTTTAGTTTACAGTCGCTTAATACATTTAATATCGTTGCCAAACTACCGCGTTTATGCTCGAGTTCGAATTTAATAGAAGCTTTATTAATTTCATTTTCGGGAATCTCGTGGTTCTCACGTTTCACGATAACGAATCTTGTTTCGTTATGTTTAATAGTTTGTATGCTTTGGGCTAAAATATCTAATTGAAATATTTTTGCAGCAAGCGTACTTGCTATTGCTCCTACATTTTTTAATTTATTATTTTGAATACGTTGCGCTACTTCTGCTGTGTCTTTATCTTCAATAAGCTTAATATGCGGATGGTTTTTAAAAAACATCTTGCATTGCAAAAGCGCCATTGGATGCGAATACACCTCTGTAATTGAAGAAATATCTTGCCCAGGTAAAGCCATTAAATTATGTTGTATATCTAGGTACTGTTCACCAACAATGTGCAAATTATGGTTATCTATTAATGCATAGTTTGGTATTATAGAACCAGCAATAGAATTTTCTATAGCCATTATTACAGCATCTGTTTGCTTTTCTAAAAGGCTTTGCACAGCCTTATCGAAAGACAAACATTCTTGTAATGCTATGGTGTTTCCAAAATATTGCTTCGATACAATATGATGGAAAGAGCCTTTTACACCTTGAATTGCTACAGTATTTATCAAAATTATTTTTCTTTTAATAGTTGTTACCAATAAAAAAAGCCTCGATATTATCGAGACTTTTAGTTATTTTATAATTTAAAATTTTACATATATGGTCTCGCCCTTTATTTAAAAAAGAAATAATACCAGCTAAAATATGTGAAATTTGTGTTTGCTTTCATAATAGACAGCTAAAGTAATTAATAATATGAAAAAACAAAATCTATACAAGGTTTTTTAATTGAAAGCGTTTAATAATTACTTATTTTTACACAAATTTTTATTACCTATGTCTATTGAAGTAATTAATTTATCTAAATTTTACGGAACCCAAAAAGCTTTAGATCAAGTATCTTTTAAAGTTAACAAACCAGAAATTGTTGGTTTTTTAGGGCCAAATGGTGCTGGAAAATCTACTATGATGAAAATTTTAACCACTTATGTAGAAGCTAGTGAAGGTACAGCACTTGTTAACCAAAACGATGTACAAAACAACCCAAAACAGGTGCAACAAAGTGTAGGTTACTTACCCGAACACAACCCTTTATACGAAGAACAATACGTTAAAGAGTACTTAGCTTTTAATGCACAGGTATATGGAATTCCTAAAAACAGAATAGACGAAGTAATTACTAGAACTGGGCTAACACCTGAAGCACATAAAAAAATTGGACAATTATCTAAAGGTTACAAACAGCGTATTGGTATTGCAAATGCGCTTTTACACGACCCAGAAGTACTTATACTCGACGAGCCAACTACAGGATTAGACCCTAACCAATTGGTAGATATTAGAAATTTAATAAAGCAACTAGGAAAAGATAAAACGGTTTTTTTATCTACGCATATTATGCAAGAAGTAGAAGCCATGTGCGACCGAGTTATTATTATTAATAAAGGAAAAATTGTAGCCGACAAAAAACTAGCAGCATTACGCGAAGGCCAAGAACAAGTAGTAGTTGTAGCGTTTGATTATCGTGTAGAAGATGCTTTTTTATTAAAATTACCACATGTAAAATTGGTTAAAAACACACACGATTTTGTGTACGAAATTACTTTTAATACCACCAAAGATATGCGCTCGTATGTGTTTGATTTTGCGCACGACAACCAATTGAAAATTTTACAGCTAAACCAAAAGAATGCGAGTTTAGAAAGTTTGTTTAGAGAATTAACGCGTGGGTAATTTTGTTTGTTATATCTTATAAAAGAGCGCTCGTATTATTGGCATATTAATAAGCTAGCGATGCTACAGAAATTTTACTAATTAAAAATTAATCGTCCAGTATACAGCTCTTCTACTTCTACAATTGCAGGCTGGTTTACTGCTATTAAATCGCCAGTACCACGTAATTCACCTGTAAGAGTTTGCTGCGGATTTACAATAATATCGTTACTTCCGCGATGGTAAATATCTACATTTTGAGCAATTAAATTTCGACCTTCAAAACGCGCTGTTCCAGAGAAAAAACCTACGTTTAAATCTTGTGTTTGCCCACTTATATAAAAGGCAGAAATATTATTTGCAACCACACGTAACTGGTTGCTATTTATTTGTAAATTAAAATCGCCAACAGTATAATAATCTGGTTGGTTAAAATCTTCGGAGGTGATTTTTAAATCGGGGTAGTTTAATACACCATCGCTAGAAATTTCAAACTGTGTAGAACTTCTAATTTCGGTAATATTTGGTGCTGTAACATAAACTTTTGTTGCATTATAATCGCGAACAAAATTACAGGTATTATTATCGGTAAGTCGCAATTGGTTATTTACAACTTTTACCTCTACATCGTTTATTAAGTTTCTTCCTGTTTCAATTATCACTTGAAATTCTGGTCCTTCTTTTAGTATTAAAGAAACATTTCGGTTTACTAAAATAGTTTCGAATGCAGTTACAACAACTTCTTCTTGTATGGTACTTCCTGCTTTTTGAAAACAGTCGTTAGCATCTTCACTATTACATGCAAAACACAGAAAAACAATAAGTATGTAAGCAAATTTTTTCATAGTAATTTATAATCTTATTCCTAGTCCTAGTTCTACAGCTTCTGCTTTTGCACCATGCGACTTTAAAGTTAATGCAGCAAAAATCTTTTTTCCAAAATAGCGTTTTAACCCTGCCCTTATATAGGTTCTTCCCTCAAAATCGTAAGGGTAATATACATAGTAACCAAACTGCGTAACTAGAGACATTTTATTTATAAAAAGTTCGTGACCAGCAAAAACACCTACTCGTTTATAATCGGCTTTTCCATCTTCTCCTTCTTCTGGAAATGCTACATGTCTATAATGTATGTATTCTTTTAAAAAATTAGAGAAAAACACTTCTGTTCCTAATTGTACTGCGCTTTTATGCCCCAATCGTTTATCTGCATAAGCCGATAATATATAAAATGCATATTGTCCACTTCCAACTACATCGCTTTCGTTAATACCGCTTCTAAAAACTAAGTTAAATTTAATAGGCTCTCGATATTTTTCTTTGGTTAATGTACTTATATACTCTGGGCTTTCTGGTTCTAGGTTATAGGTTACCCCTAAATTTAAAGCAATGGTATTTACACTGGTATTAGGTGCTTTTACATTTGCATTGGAGTAGTGCAATAAAGACACTCCTGCTTGCAAACCAAAACGATTAACAATTCGCTCTTTTTTAAAGTTTAACATGGCATAAGTACTACTTAATATATGCGAACCAAAAGCTACATTTTTTGGGTTTTTAGATTTATGGTATGGGTTTGTATTGTATGCCAAGCCTTGCCCTATTCTAAACATTAAGTGCCTTTTTAAGAAATAAAAATTGTAATGTGCATATAATGCAATATTGTTTCCTAGTATATCGTTTTTTAAATCTTGATATGCTAACGAAACACCATAATCTGGATAGTTATAGCGTTGTTGCCAATTGGCTTCACCAAAACTTTTTTTATTCCAACTAAGTATTACTCCTTCGGGATGCCCTTGAATTAAATGTAAAATATCGTTATTATGCAATGCAATATTTCCAGTAAAATAATTTACATCTATAGTAGATGCTGATGTTGGTTTTTCTTGTGCATTAATAAAAGAGATACACAAACAACAAAAATATAGATATATGTTTTTCATTTTAAGTTTTAAAAGGCAAATGTATAAAATAGCATTTTAAGAAAAAGTTTCACTAATTTAATTTTAATAAAGCTGCCTCTAGCAGTTTAAATATAGTTGTAATATCTTCTTTTTTAGCAGTACCTACAGACAGTCTAAACCAATTAGAATCTGTTGCTGTACCAAAAGCATAAAAAGGAACTATTGCTAATTTTGCTTCGTTTATTAAGTAACTGGTAACATCTTGAATAGTATGTAACTTTTCACCATTAGCTTTTGTTTTTCCTATTAAATCAAACTGAACTGTTAAATATAAAGCTGCTTGTGGCTCTATAGCTTTTACTAAAAAGCCCTTTTCTTGTAAAGCATTAAATCCTTTATAAAATGCAATTAATCTATAATTTAATTCGGCTTTAATATTTTCAAGATATTCTAAAACAACATTAGACTGCTGTAAAAATTCTGCTGTTGCTAGCTGCTCTGCTTTTGGCGACCAAGCACCAATATGACTTAGCATCGCTTTCATTTTATTTATAATAGAAGCAGGTCCAAATGCCCAACCAACACGAACACCAGTTGCTGCAAAAGCCTTAGAAATACCGTCTACAAATATGGTATAATCTCGCATTTCTGGCACCAATTCTACTGGGTTATAATGCACTGTTTCACCATAAGTTAATTGCCAATAAATTTGATCGTACAATACATACAATGGTTTCTTATTTAAAGATGCTCGTCGTTTATTTTCGGCAAGAACTAAATTAGAAATTTCTAATAGTACTTGCTTTTTAAAGGTTGTTCCAGTTGGGTTTAATGGCGAGCAAAGTGCAATTAAATTCACCTTTTCAATATGCGGTTTTAAATCGTTTGCCGTTGGCATAAAGTTGTTTTCCGGTAATGTTTGCACTACAACTGCATTATTTCTTGCCAAATACGTATATGCATCATTATTCCACGATGGCACAGGGTAAAGCACCGTATCGTCTATATCTAGAATGGTTTGATAAATTGCATAAATTAAAGGTCTTGCTCCACCCGAAATCAATATTTCGTTTTTGCTATAATCTAAACCTAAATACTTAGAAAGATAACTAGAAACACTTTTTCGTAAAGCTTCCATACCGTTTGCTTGCGGGTAATTGGTTTGATTGTTTTTATACGAAGTTACTATCGCTTCCTTTAAAGCATCAGGAATTGGAAAAATAGAAGAGTCGAAATCGCCAATAGTTTGGTTGTAAATTACTTCTCCTTTTTCTTTTAAAGCATTAACTTCTCCAGCTATTTTAATAATTTCAGAACCCTTTAATCCTTCTGCTAATTTAGATGTTTGCATATTGATATCTTCTTTTTTTCAAAAGTAAGATTTCTTCTTCTTTGTAAAGAATTTATTCTGAAAAATTTATGTAGTTTTGTAATCTAAAATAAAGAGGAAAGATTTGACTGCTTGCAACCTCTTCAAATTCTTAGAATTTGAAACTAAATGCTAAAGGAATAGTAAACAACTTCCTCGATAGATTTGTCAAATCTACCTACAATAAAAAAAATAATATGCCTTATTTATTTACTTCTGAAAGCGTTTCAGAAGGACACCCAGATAAAGTTGCCGATCAAATTAGTGACGCATTAATCGATCATTTTTTAGCCTTCGACAAAGAGTCTAAAGTAGCTTGCGAAACACTAGTAACCACAGGACAAGTAGTTCTTGCTGGCGAAGTAAAATCTAAAACCTACCTCGATGTTCAAAAAATAGCTAGAGACACTATAAACAAAATTGGATATACCAAAAGCGAATATATGTTTGATGGAAATTCTTGTGGTGTTTTTTCTGCAATTCACGAACAATCTGAAGACATTAATCGTGGTGTAGACCGAGATAGCAAAGAAGAACAAGGAGCAGGAGACCAAGGGATGATGTTTGGCTACGCTACTCGAGAAACCGAAAATTACATGCCTCTAGCTTTAGACTTGGCACATAAAATTTTAATAGAACTTGCCGAACTTCGTAAAGAAAATAACGAAATTACTTATTTACGACCAGACTCTAAAAGTCAAGTTACTATTGAGTATAGCGACGACAATATTCCGCAACGTATAGATGCTATTGTAGTCTCTACACAACATGATGATTTTGATGAAGACGAAAAAATGCTTGCCAAAATAAGGAAAGATATCGTTGAAATACTTATTCCAAGAGTTGTTGCCAAACTACCAGAACACTTAAAAGCACTATTTAATAATAGTATTACCTACCACATAAATCCTACCGGTAAATTTGTAATTGGCGGACCTCATGGTGATACTGGCCTTACTGGAAGAAAAATAATAGTAGATACTTATGGTGGTAAAGGCGCACATGGTGGTGGTGCTTTTTCTGGAAAAGACCCAAGTAAAGTAGACAGAAGTGCTGCTTATGCTACAAGACATATAGCAAAAAACTTAGTAGCCGCAGGTGTTTGCGACGAAATATTAGTACAAGTAAGTTATGCAATTGGTGTAGTAGAACCAATGGGTATTTTTGTAGATACTTATGGCACTTGCCCTTTTAATATGACCGATGGAGAGATTGCTAAAAAAGTTAGCGAAATTTTCGATATGCGTCCTGCAGCTATAGAAGAACGCTTAAAACTAAGAAACCCAATGTATAGCGAAACCGCTGCTTATGGACACATGGGAAGAACCAGTAAAACAGTAAGCAAAACCTTTTCGCAGCCTAATGGCGACGATTTAACGCTAGATGTAGAATTGTTTACTTGGGAAAAACTAGACTACGTAGACACAGTTAAAACTGCTTTTGGTTTATAAAAATTTAAGTTTTTGAAAAATATTTCGACAAACTTCAAAAACTGTTTAAATATGAATTTTTCGAAAAACATTATACTTTCACTTTGTATTTGCTTTTTTTATAGTTGTTTTAATAACGCGCAAGAAAACACAATACAAAGTGAAATTACAAATACCAAACCTGTTAGTGTTGCTTTAAAAAATGGAAAAGCAAAAGCTTATTTTGCTAGCGGTTGTTTTTGGTGTGTAGAAGCTATTTACGAAAGTGTAAAAGGTGTTGAAGAAGTTATTTCTGGATATGCTGGCGGACACACAAAAAACCTAACATACCAATCTAGCAACACAGGATTAACAGGTCATGCCGAAACTGTAGAAGTAATTTACTACCCAAACTTGGTAAGCTTTAGCACACTTGTAGATGTATATTTTGCTTCGCAAAACCCAACCCAAGTTAATGGACAAGGTCCCGATAATGGATCGCAATATCGCTCGATACTATTTTTTCAAAACAAGGAACAAAAAGAAATAATTTTAAAGAAAAAAAAAGCATTAGCTTTAAAACTAAAGCAACCAATTGCTGCAGAAATTTATCCATTTCAAAAATTTTGGATTGCAGAAGATTACCATCAAGACTACGAGAAATTGCATCCTAATAATCCGTATATTCAAAATGTTTCAATTCCAAGAATTTTACGATTTCAATCTAAAATGCCAGAAGTATTAAAATAAAAACAATCGTTATATTTTTTTAAATATTTCGTATTTCCTTTTTATATAAAGTCTAGCAAACCAAAATCTTTTCCTATTTTTACAAGCACTAAAATTGTAAACTATCCTTGATATCAAAATCGTCCATAGACCAAGTATTTGAAACCGCTAGACTAGAAGAAGTTATTGGCGATTTTGTACAATTAAAAAAGGCAGGTAGTAATTTTAAAGGTTTAAGCCCTTTTAGCGACGAGCGTTCGCCAAGTTTTATGGTATCGCCAGTAAAACAAATATGGAAAGATTTTTCTAGTGGTAAAGGCGGTAATGTGGTTGCATTTTTAATGGAACACGAGCATTTTACTTATCCAGAAGCCATAAAATATTTGGCAAAAAAATACAATATAGAAATAGAAGAAACCGAACAAAGCGACAAACAAAAAGAGCAGGCTAACGAAAGAGAAAGCATGTACTTGGTTAGTGAATTTGCAAATTCTTATTTTCAAAATGTATTACACAATACCGATTTAGGCAAAGCTATAGGTTTAAGCTATTTTAAAGAACGTGGATTTACTACCGAAACAATTAAAAAATTTAGCTTAGGTTACTCTTTAGACAAATGGCAAGCTTTTACAGACGAAGCATTAAAAAAAGGTTATAAGCTAGAATTTTTAGAAAAAACCGGATTATCTATAATTAAAAAAGATGCATCTGGCGCAGCAACCCAAAAATATTTCGATAGGTTTAAAGGTCGAGTAATGTTTCCTATTCAAAGCATGAGTGGTCGCGTACTAGGATTTGGCGGTAGAATTTTAACAAACGATAAAAAAGCTGCAAAATACCTTAACTCTCCAGAAAGTGATATTTACCATAAAAGTAAAGTGCTATATGGTATATACCAAGCAAAACAAAGTATTGCTAAAGAGAATAATTGTTTTTTAGTAGAAGGCTATACAGATGTTATACAGTTTAATCAAACCGGAATTGAAAACGTGGTTTCTTCTTCTGGAACTGCACTAACAACCGACCAAATACGTCTTATTAATAGGCTTACTAAAAACATTACCGTTTTATTTGATGGCGATGCAGCTGGATTACGCGCTTCGCTTCGCGGTATCGATTTAATTCTAGAACAAGGCATGAATGTTAAAGTATGCTCTTTTCCAGAAGGCGAAGATCCCGATAGTTTTTCTAAAAAAAATACTCTAGAAGAGTTAACCAAATACCTAGACGAGAAAGCACAAGATTTTATTCAGTTTAAAGCTTCGGTTTTATTTGAAGAGTCTAAAAACGACCCAATAAAAAAAGCCGAAACCATTAGAGATATTGTAAACAGTATTGCAAAAATTCCAGATCGTATAAAAAAGGAAGTCTATATACAAGAGTGTTCTAGAATTATGGATATTAGCGAAGCTGTTTTATTTTCTACGCTGGCCCAAATTAATAAGAAAGAGCACCAAGAAAGCAGCAAAGCCAATACACAAACCCAACAAGCTTTTCAAATAATTAAACACAAACAGCCTGTAAAAAAGGTAGATGTACAATATGAATTAGAGAAAAAAATTATTGAAATTCTTTTACTATACGGCAATAAAAAAGAAGATTTTGAAGATTTAATTTTAAAAGAAAACGATAAGAACGAATTAATTTTAGAACCTGTAATTCACCAAGCTAGAGTTTTCGAAAAAGTATATCTAGACTTACAAGACGACGAAATGCAGTTTAGCAACAGCCAGTTTAAAAGCTTGTACTACACAATAATAGACACCTTAAACCAAAATCCAGATTTTGCATTAGAGCATTTTGTAAATACGCTAGAACCAGAAATGGCAAACGAAATTACAAGTATTTTAATGGAAGACGAACGTTATTCCTTATCTAATTGGGAAAGCAAAAATATTTTCCCAAAAGGAAAAGAACAAACCATTGCACAGTTGGTAAGCGAAACTATATTAAGTCTTCGTTGTTTTTTAATAGAACAAAAAGTTAGTGAGTTTAAACAAGAAACTATAGAAAACAAAACGGAGGTAAACCGTAATATTTTAGAGGAAGTAAAAGATTATTCTAGCTTAAAAATGTTACTTTCTAGAAAATTAAATAGGGTTTTATAATTCTAATAAATTTGCTCTATTTATTAAATCTACAATATTATCTACGCCTAATTTTTTCATTAATCTGGCCTTATACGTACTAACTGTTTTCTCGTTAATCTTAAGTTCTTTAGCAATCTCTTTGTTTTTTCTTCCAGAAGCCAATAACTTTAAAACTTCAATTTCTCTAGTAGAAAGTTTTTTATAATAATTACCAGATCTACTTAATTGTTTTCCAACTGCGAGTCGTTGTGCCAATTCGTTACTTAAATATATTGCACCACTATTTACTTTTTCTATCGCTTCGTTTAGGGTTAATATATCTGTTGTTTTACTTACATAACCAGAAGCTCCAGCTTTTATGGTATTAACAGCGTACACATCTTCGGGTTGCGCACTAAACATAATAACTTTCACATTAGGGTATTCTATTTTTAGCCTACGTAAAACGGTAATACCATTTAGTTTCGGTAAATCTATTTCTGTAATAATAATAGTAACCTCGTTTTTTTGTAAGAAATCAAAAATTGCTTCGCCATTATCTAACGAACCAACTATTTTAATATTAGGAGTAGCGTTTAGAACCAACTCTAAACCTTTCCTAATAATAGGATGTGCATCTACTACCAAGATTTTAATCATAACTTTAGTGTTTAAAATAATTATAATTTCTTGGGGCTAAAAGCAAGTTATTCTCATAACTGCTAGTTAATAAAAGTACTGATTTTTAGCGACATACAAAAGCATTATTTTAAATTTTTAGGAATTTGGCATATAGGTATTGGAATCATTTTATGCTTATTCGAAGAATTAAATCTAGTATATATGTTAAACACTTCCAGTTCTCTGTTCGAAAAATTGGAAGCTACTTTGCCTTGTTCTTGCATTTTCATTGCCCATTCTAGCTCTGGGTAAGATGCTCCTATTTGGTCTTCATCACTTCTTGCATCACCAAATAAACCATCACTTGGTGCTGCTTGCATAATAGTACTTGGTACTTTTAAATATTCTCCAATTTTATAAACTTCCGACTTTAACAAATCTGCAATAGGACTTAAATCTACACCTCCATCGCCATATTTTGTATAAAAACCTACACCAAAATCTTCCACTTTATTTCCTGTTCCGGCAACAAGTA
>JBMZDY010000013.1:0-18687 GCA_049614585.1 Oceanihabitans sp. | reverse complement strand
TAAAGACTAGTTTTCAACCCAATTCTCTAATATTTGTTTTCCGTTTGGTGTTAACACCGATTCTGGATGGTATTGCACAGCACGAACATCATATATTTTATGACGCAAGGACATGACTTGACTGTTTTCATCAAAAGAAGTAGCTTCTAATACTTCTGGTAAATTTGGGTCTACCACCCAAGAATGATATCTGCCAACAGGAAACGTTTTTTCTAATCCGTTAAAAAGTGTTTCGTTATCTACACAAGTAGTTACATTGGTTGCGACGCCATGAAAAACTTGATCTAAATTTATAAGCGTTCCTCCAAAAACTTCGGTAATTGCTTGTTGCCCTAAACAAACACCAAAGATGCTTTTTGTAGCTGCATATTTTTTAATAATGTCTTTAAGTAAACCTGCTTCGTCTGGAATTCCTGGTCCTGGAGAAAGTACTATTTTATCAAAAGCATTTACTTCTTCTAAAGTAAGTTTGTCGTTTCGTTTAACGGTTACTTCGCAATTTAAATCTTCTAAATAATGCACTAAATTATAAGTGAAGCTATCGTAGTTATCTATTACTAATACTTTTTTCATCTGTCAATTCTTTCTGCTAATTCAATAGCTTTTGTTAATGCTCCTAGTTTATTATATACTTCTTGTAATTCGTTTTCTGGATTGGATTTAGAAACAATTCCAGCTCCAGCTTGCCAATGTAATTGGTGGTTTTTGCTTAAAAATGTTCGAATCATGATGGCGTGATTAAAATTGCCTTCAAAATCCATAAAACCAATGGCACCACCATAAAAGGCACGACTAGTTTTTTCGTATTTTTCAATAAGCTGCATGGCTTTGTGTTTTGGTGCACCACTTAAAGTTCCTGCAGGAAAAGTATCTGCAACCACTTGCATGGTTGATACTTCTTTGTTTTTTTCACCAACTACTTTGCTGACTAAATGAATAACATGCGAGAAAAATTGCACTTCTCTATAAGTCTCTACTTTTACTTGGCTTCCGTTTCTACTTAAATCGTTTCTAGCTAAATCTACAAGCATAACGTGTTCTGCGTTTTCTTTGTCGTCTACTGCAAGTTTTTTTGCTAATTCTGCATCTTCCTCATCGTTTCCAGTACGTTTAAAAGTACCAGCAATTGGGTGGATTTCTGCTTGTCCTTTAGAAACTACAAGTTGCGCTTCTGGCGAGCTACCAAATATTTTAAAATTGCCATAATCGAAATAAAATAAATAAGGTGAAGGGTTTACATTACGAAGCGCTCTATAAACATTAAACTCGTCTCCTTTAAATTTTTGAGAGAATTTTTTAGATAATACCAACTGAAATACATCACCACGAGCACAATGTTTTTTTGCAAGTTCTACATGCTCTTTATATTCATTGTCTGTAAGGTTTGATTGTATTTCTTCGTTTGAATTAAATTTGTAGGAAGCAAAATTCTTTGCTTTTATAAGTTGTAATATTTCTTCAATATTATTGGTTTTATCATCAAAACAATGTGCAAAAATATACGCTTCATTTTTAAAATGATTAATTGCAATAATATTTTGATAAACAGAATAAAAGATATCAGGAATATTTAAAGAGCCTTCCTTTTTACTAATTTCTATATCTTCAAAATACTTTACAGCATCATAAGCAGTGTAACCAAAAATCCCGTTGTTTATAAACTTAAAAGTTTCTTCCGATTTTACTTTAAAACGTTGGGTGAACTTATGAATCTCTTCTGTTACCGAAACGTTTTTTGTATAGTTTTTCTTGAAACTTCCGTCTGGAAAAGTTTGTTCTATAACATCATTTTCAACTTTAATTGAAGCAATTGGGTTAAAGCAGATGTACGAGAAACTATTATCGTTTGCATGATAATCACTACTTTCTAGCAAGATACTATTAGGATATTTATCTCTAATTTTAAGATAGATACTAACAGGAGTTATGGTGTCTGCAAGTATTTTTTTATAATTTGTGTATAAACTGAATTTTTTCATTGGTATTAAAAGAAAAAAGGCTTGTCGTGAATGACAAGCCTTTTTTATATTTTAGTTTTAAATATATGGTATAGCGTTAGTTCACGAAAATTGTGTTTCGAGGGTTCCACCACCAAGTATGATTTAATATTTTGTTCATAGTAATTTTAAAGGTTCAAATATATAAATCTACAAGTTACTTACCCAATTTTTTTTCAAAAAAAATAACATACGAGTAATACTTTGTGTTTTTTTTCGTCTAGTTATTAAAGATACATTAGTTTTGTAAAAAAAAATAACATGGCAGATTTAACACAACAAGAATGGCAAGCGGCTATAGAAACAGATGCTAATGCAATTATTATAGATGTGCGTACAGACGAAGAAATAGCAGATGGTTTTATACCAAATGCAATTCCTATAGATATATATCAACCTCAAGTTTTTATGAGTAAATTAGAAACTTTAGATAAAAGTAAAACCTTTTATGTGTATTGTAGATCTGGCGGAAGAAGCGCACAGGCTTGTGCTATAATGAATCAATTAGGTTTTGCAAATACCAATAATCTATTAGAAGGGTTTAGTGCCTGGACCGGAGAAGTGTCTAACTAAAAATAACTATTTATGAAAAGATTTTTTTTATTATCCGTAGTAGTATTAACTTTAATAGTTAGCTGTAAAAACGAAAATTCTAGCGTGATAAATGTAGTGTCTACCGAAGAGATGCAAAACTTATTAAAGTTAGACGAGGTGCAATTGGTAGATGTTAGAACACCAGAGGAGTTTCATTCTGGATATATACAAAACGCACAAAATATAGATTATAATTCTCCAACTTTCGATCAAGATATTCTGCAATTAGACAAAGAAAAACCCGTTTTATTGTATTGCCATTCTGGAGGTAGAAGCGCTAAATGTGCAACAAAATTAGAAGAAGCAGGATTTAAAAAAATATACGATTTAGAAGGTGGTATTTCTAGATGGAAACACGAAGGGTTGGCGGTTACAAATAACTAGTTTATATTTCTTTATAAACTGTTTCAAAAGGGACTCTAAACCTTGGGCCATAAATGCCAGATGTTTCGCGTATTCCACAACTTATAACCATATTAATTTCTGCACCTCGTGGTAAGTTTAGTATTTTCTTTACACGTAGTGTGTCACTGCCTTCCATTGGGCAAGTATCGTAACCAATAGCAGCCATGCTGGTCATAAAGTTTTGAGCAGCTAAGCCAGCACTTTTATGTGCAACAATACGCATATCACTTAATCGTGTTTGCCTGTAAATAGGTTTAAAAACACCAACAATTTGAAAAATTAAATATTTTATAAAACCTAATATTCCAAAAAAATCAAAATAAATGGTAGGTATTAGTTTTTGGTAATAGTTCGTCGCCATTTTTTTTCGTTTCAAATCTTTTTCAGATAAATCGGGTTTGCTATAAACTTTATTTAAAAACGAAATATTAGCATTTGCACGTTTTTTCCATAAATCTTTTCTAGCAACAATAACCACCAATTGGTTAGCAGTTTTTGCAGCACTTTGGTTAAAACATGCTGTTGCTAATTGTTTTATTTTGTCTTTGCTAGTAATATGGTAAAATTCCCAAAGCTGTAAATTACTACTTGTAGGCGCTAAAGAGGCATTAAGTAAACATTGTTTTACTTTTTGTGTATCAATATCTATCTCTTTATATACTCTAGTAGAGCGTCTATAAGCAATTGCTTCGGTTACTGTTTTTTCCATAAATAGTTTAAATAAAAATAAAAGCGCAACTTGGTAAATTACAAAGTTACGCTATGTATTGTGGAGTCGGAGAGAATCGAACTCTCGTCCAAACAAGTAATCAAGTAGCTTTCTACACGTTTATTCTTTTCTTAGATTTTCAATTGCAAGCTGGTTAAAGACAACCCACTTACAACTTAGCTTTTTAATCTCGAAAGTGCATCAAAGCGCTACACCATCTTAGTTAATTTTTACGATGCCTCAAATAGAACGCCATTAACCAAGGCTTTCTGGAGACATTTAGCTTGTACACCTTGTGTACCTAGGCCAATCTTACTATAATTCAGATTATGCAGCTAAAGCGTAGTTATTCTCGCCGTTTAAAATTTGGTCTAGCCTTTAACGTGTTTCCATGCCACTACACGACGTGCTTACTAATTCATTAATCTCGCTGTCAAAACCAGTCGACCCCGTAAATGAAATAGGTAATTTTCATTACCGTAATTGAATTTATCCCAAACTTGTTTTGGGATCTCTTCTTTTTTTTGGGCGTTACGCCTTTTTGCTTTTAAGGGCAAAAATACGTCAGGCTTTCCACTATATCTTTTGCTAAAAAAAGCAAAAGGATGTCGTTGCAATCCTTAACGCGAACAAACCTACACAAAAGCTTCAGTTTGCAAATGCAAAGTTATTAAAAAGTTTGTATAACCTCGCAAATCCTATTACTTTAGTGCAAAAATTATTCCAACCACATTATTCAGACAATTATTCCTAAATTCGTGGCAAGAATTAATCCAATACCATAACTATAAGATTCCCACTTTCGTGAGAATGAAAAAATAAATTTTTAATGAAATTCGCCATAATAAAAGAACGAAAAAATCCACCAGACAGACGTGTAGTATTCTCACCAGAAAAACTAGCCGAAGCACGAGCACAGTTTCCACAAGCAGAGTTTGTTGTAGAGTCAAGTGATATTCGTGTGTTTCCAGATGCAGCATATAAAGCATTAGGATTTACTGTAACTAATGATGTGTCAGACTGCGATGTTATGATTGGAGTAAAAGAAGTTCCGCTAGAAAATTTAATTCCAAATAAAAAATATTTTTACTTTTCGCATACCATCAAAAAACAACCATACAACAGAAAGTTACTACTAGCCATGCTAGAAAAAAACATTGAAATGTATGATCACGAAACCATAGTAAAACAAAGTGGCGCACGACTAATAGGTTTTGGTCGCTATGCAGGATTGGTAGGAGCATACAATGGTTTTAGAGCATTGGGTTTACGCGATAATTTATTCCACTTACCAAAAGTAGAAACGCTAGCAGATTTAGACGCTGTAAAAGCAGAGTTAGATAAAATAACAGTACCAAATATTAAAATACTACTTACAGGAACAGGTAAAGTTGCACTAGGAGCAAAAGAAATATTAGACCATTTAAAAATAAAAGAAGTAAGTGACGCTTTATACCTAACCTCTACATTCACAGAACCAGTTTATGTAATGGCAGATGTTATGGAATATGCAAAACGAAAAGATGGTAAAGTAGGATTTAAGTGGGCTTTTTATAAAGATCCAACAGGATACGAAAGTAATTTTATGCCATACGCAAAAGAAAGCGATTACTTTATAGCTGGACACTTTTATGGTAATAATGCACCATATTTATTTACCAGAGAAGATGCCAAATCGCCAGATTTTAAAATAAATTTAGTAGCAGATATCTCATGTGATGTAGATGGTCCAGTTGCATCTACTTTAAGAGCATCAACCATAGCAGATCCTTTTTATGGTTACGATGCAAATACCGAAACCGAAGTAGCCTACAATGCACCAAATGCAATAACCGTAATGGCAGTAGATAATTTACCATGTGAGTTACCAAAAGATGCAAGCGAAGGTTTTGGAGAAATGTTTTTAGAACACGTAATTCCAGCGTTTTTTAATGGGGACACACGTGGTATTTTAAAACGCGCTAAAATAACCGAAAACAAAAAACTTACCGAAAGGTTTTCGTACTTACAAGATTATGTAGATGGAAAATAATATAACCTTTCGTCAGTTCGAGTATTCTGATTTTTTTATCAGAATGTATCGAGAACAAATTAAAATCTCAATATGACTAAAACAGCATTAATAACAGGAGCGGCTTCTGGATTAGGGTATGAGTTAGCATTAATTCTAGCTAAAGAAGCTTATAATTTAGTTTTAGTAGATATTAATGCGCAAAATCTAGCAAAAGTTAAAGTAGCATTAGAGCAAGATTTTAAAATTCAAGTTACAACACTTACCAAAGATTTAAGCCTTCCAAATATTGCCCAAGAAATTATAGACGATTTAAATAATGCACCAATAGATGTACTAGTTAATAATGCAGGATTTGGTTTGTTTGGTAATTTTCATGAAACCAATTGGGAACGCGAATCTGCCATGTTGCATGTACATGTAATGACAACCACACATTTAACGAAGTTAGTTTTAAAAGGAATGGTTGCTCGTGGTTCTGGTAAAATTTTAAACATGTCCTCTTTAGCAGCATTTCAACCAGGACCATTAATGTCTATTTATTATGCATCCAAAGGCTATATGCTTTCTTTTTCCGAAGCTATTGCTTGCGAGTTAAAAGGAACTGGAGTTAGTGTTACTGCTTTATGTCCTGGACCAACAAAAACCGCGTTTCAAGAAACGGTTTCGCAAGACTCTAAAGAAAATAAAATAACCTTCAATATGGCTTCAGCAAAAGAAGTTGCAATGTATGGTTATAAAGCAATGTTAAAAGGAAAACCTGTAGCTATACCAGGAGCTTTCAATAAGTTTTTAGCAACATTACCACGTTTTTTACCAAGAAAAGTTGCTGCTTCTATTGTTAAAAAGCTTCAAGAAAAAAATCGCGAGTAATATATATTTATTAAATTGTGGAGAATTTGTCGTATTCAAATCCATAAAAAAGAAAAAAGTAGCATTATGAAATTATTTAAAACCGTATTAAGTTTTATGTTTATAGGATTGCTTGTTGTGTCTTGTCAAGACGATAACAATATTCCTTTAAATCAAGTTTCTGAAGAAGAAGATTCTCAGTTTTCTCAAAATTTTGGAAATTCACAAGAATCCCGATTTATTGGTACTGTAGTTAATGAAAATAATAACCCAATTTCTGGTGTTAGTGTTACTATTGGCAATGCAATTGCAATAACCGATTCTAACGGAGTGTTTGCAATAGAACAAGCAACAGTTTACGAGAAATTTGCTTATATACGTGCTTCTAAAGCAGGATTTATAGACGGTTCTCGTACAATAGTTCCTTCTAATGGAGTAAACCAAATAAAAATTATGCTTCTGGATATGGAAGTGGTTGCTACTATAAACTCTGGAGAACAAAGTACTGTAAGTTTACCAAACGGAACTGCAATAGATTTTAGCGGCGATTACGTAAACACTTTAGGTAATGCTTATTCAGGGAGTGTTCAAGTAATATTAAAACACTTAAGTCCAGAAGACGATAATTTAAATATAATGATGCCAGGAATGCTATTTGCCGAAAATGCGAATGGAGAACCTAGAGCTCTAGAAACCTACGGAATGGTAGCTGTAGAATTAAGAGGTGCAAATAACGAAGAATTGCAATTAGCAAATGGAAGCCCAGCACAAATAACTGTGCCGTTACCAGCTACGCTTACCAATGCACCTGCAATAATTCCGCTTTGGTATTTCGACGAAGCTAATGGCTATTGGAAAGAAGAAGGGCAGGCTACTTTACAAGGAAATACTTATGTAGGCGATGTAACACATTTTAGCTTTTGGAATTACGATGCACAATTTCCTGCAATATACTTATGTATAAATTTAGTAGATGAACAAGGGGAACCTATTAGTACTTATGTAACTCTTACGCATAGCAACAATAGTTATTTATACCCTACAACAAGTGGATATACAAGTCCAAATGGTGTAGTTTGTGGTTTAGTACCACAAGACGAAGAACTTATTTTTAATATACCAAGTTATGGTTGTGCAAATTCTAGTTTTTCAACTACTATAGGACCATTTAGTGAAGATGCAACTATTACTGTAACAGTTACAGGAAGCAATGCTGCTACTACTTTAACAGGAACCTTTAACGATTGTTTAGGTAACCCAATTACTAATGGTTATATGCAATTGTATTATAATAATGAGCCACATACTATTCCAGTTACAAACGGAATGATAACACAAGTTATAGAATTCTGCGACACTAATACTGCATTTTCTGCACAAGTAATCGATTTAAATGCAAGCCAATCAACACATGTTGTTACAGGTAACTTTACAGCTCCTACAACAGATTTAGGAACTTCAATGTCTTGTGTAGATTTATCCGATAGTGATAACGATGGTGTTATAGATATTGATGAAGATATAAATGGAAATAATAATTTAGATGATGATGATACTGATGGAGACCAAATACCAAACTATTTAGACGAAGACGACGATGGAGATGGTGTAAATACCATAGACGAAGATCGTGATAATGATGGGGATCCAACTAACGATGATAGTGATGGCGATCAAATACCAGATTATTTAGATAGTCAAGATGTTGTAGTAAATTTTTCTGAAGTATTTGCACAAGGTTGCGATCCATATAATTCACCAACAGATTTAACAGTTGACTATCCTGTAGGAAGTTATAATAATACCTATATGTATTATGAAACTCAAGCAGATGCAGAAGCAGAAGTAAACCCAATTGCAAATCCAGAAGCATATATAAATATCAATATGCTGCAAATAGTTTTTGTAAAAGCTACCAATACCATTTCAAACCAATCTGCTATTGGAGAAATCTACTTAAACGCTATGCAATACCAAGACAGCGATCAAGATGGATTAACAGACTGCGAAGAGCTTACTGGAGTGGATGACCCTAATTTCAACTGTAACCCAAATGGTTATATAACAGATCCAGATAATCCAGATACCGATGGTGATGGTTTTAATGATTGTGATGAAACACAAGCAGGTACAGATCCTACAGATATTAACGACTTTCCAACTAGCACTGGTTTAACATTAGAAAAAACTGGTGTGGTTCAAGATTCAAATCAAAATAATGTAATAGATTTTGGAGACGAGATTATTTATACGTTTACCATTACTAATGATAATAACTTTTATATTCAAAATTTACTTTTACAAGATCCACTTTTAGGGTATTCCGATTATCAAATAACCACAATATTAGAAGCTGGTGATACTTTTACATTTACAGCTGTATACCAAATTACAACACAAGATATTGCAACAGGACAGGTTACTAATACTGCAACGATTGATGCGCAAGATGAGCAAAACAATCCATTGTCTGATGTTTCAGATGATCCAACAGATCCAACAGATGTTGATACAGAAGGAGATGGTGAGCCAGACGATGTAACAGTAATAGATCTACAATAAATGTATAAATTAAACCTTAATAGGCTTGGTAAATAACAGAGAAACGAAATCAATTTATTAAATGAAATATAACAAAATTATAGGATTAATATTTTCAATATTTTCGATAGTTTATTCTATAAATTTTATTGTAAACTCAAAGCTAACATACAATCTTGAGAGTTATTTTGATTTTGAATACTTGATTAGTTTATCTCCTGTTGTTGTTTCTATAATTCTTTTAATTGCTGGTATTCTGCTATTTGTAAATCCTGCTAAAGCAAATCTTGCATTAGCACTATTTGGGCATTCTGTAGTAGAGGAAATCCTTTTTAATTGGTTAGGAATATCGACTAGTCAATATGATATTTATCTAACGATAATTTTTTTAATATTTGGATTAACTGCATTGTATATCGCATATACAGATACTTTTAGCTCTAATAAATTGTCTATAAAAGAAGCCATAATTAGTTTTGTAATTGGGACACTATTTGCAATGTATTAAACAATACCAGTTGTAAACATAAGGCCTGTATAATATATTGCTACTCTTTGCAATACCTTTCTTTAACGTAATTAACCTAATAAGTAAATAGTTGTAATAACAACCTTTACAATTTTTTATGTTTTAATTGTACTATAAAACTAAAATATACCTACAGCAAGTTCTGCCCAAATAAGTATAAGTAATACAATTACACCAATACTAGCAGTAACTTTAAGCGTTTTGGTTTTAAATACTTTTGCTGCTATTTCTAGTAAAACTCCAGTTCCTAAAAGTAAAATGGCAGCTATAACAAAATCTCCAAAATTCCATTGAACTTCATCTGTAAATTGCATTGCTATTGCAGGTATACTTAATATTAATAAAACAATAACACTAAATATTAAAATTCTTTTTTTTATAGGTTTCATAGGTAAGTAGAATTATCTAAAAATACATTGTAATTGTAAAAATAACGATTCCAAGGTAATTAAATTGTGGTTTTTGTGTATTTGTTCGGTAAATAGCTGTTATACAGCGATTTCTGACAAAAAATTTGTTATTGCAAATATAAAAAACGTAAATTTAGTTTAAATATAAACATATGGAAATCAAGAATTTAGCACTAAAAGGAGGTGGCGTAAAAGGAATCGCTTATGTTGGTGCTTTACAAGAGTTAGATAAAGCAGGAATATACAAAGGCATAGAACGTGTATCTGGTACCTCGGCAGGAGCAATTGTTGCTTTAATGATTGCGTTACAATTATCGCCAGAAAAAATAGAGTCTTTAATGCGTGAACTAGATTTTAAGTCGTTTAAAAGTGGTTGGAACCCATTACGAGTTTTTACTAAATACGGACTTTATAATGGCGACGCTATTTTAAAATTTGTTTATAAATGCTTTAATGCTTCCGGGAAAAATATTTCTAAAAAAGCAACATTTAGCGATTTTGCTAAAGCAGGTTGTAAAGATATTATAGTTTTTGCTTCCGATTTAAACACGCATAATATTTGCGAATTCTCAAATTATAAAACACCAAATTGTATTGTAGCCGAAGCAATTAGAGCTTCCATGTCTATTCCATTATTTTTTAAAAGTTGGAAATTTTCAAACAATATTCCTAACGATCATATTTATGTAGATGGTGGCGTAATTTTTAATTATCCGCTTTCGTTTTTCGATAAACCGCGATTTCATCAAAATCAAGAAACTTACCATCAAGCATCTTTAGGGCTTTTTCTAGAACCAAAAAAAGTATACGAACAGTTTGAAGAAGAATCTAAAAATGAACTTGCTACCGAAAAAATGCATGGTTTTAAAAAAACAATTTATATGAATAAATTTAAATATGGAATGTGGATTTTTTCTTATATAAAACACCTTTTTAATACTTTAATGAATTCGCAAGACATCGATTTATTTGAAGAAAGCCATTTAGTAGATCGTACCATTTTTATTGATGATTTAGGGATTTCGGCAACCGATTTTAATTTAAGCGAACAAGACAAAACCAATTTAGTAGAATCTGGAAGTGCTGGAGCTTTAAAATACTTTAAATATGTAGAAAGTAAAGCAAAAAAAATAATCTAATCCTGTATTAATATGAGTATACAAAACCCATTAACTATCGTTGCTCCAATTCGCCCAGAAAAATTAGAAACGCTATATAATTTGCTTTCTAAAATGAAATATAGGTTAGAAAATGGAAAGCATGAATTGTTTGAAAAATCGAATAACATACACTATTTGCGTTGGTTGGTAATAGACGATAAAGACTCGATATTTTTTAAAGACACTAACCGTAAACCAAAACTTGTTTTTTCTTCAAATTTCGATGGTTCTAAAGCAAACCATATCGCAGATTTATGTGGCGAAATGGAACACCAATTAATAGACGAAATATATTCGTGTTGTGCACAGTATCCAGTTCCAGAAAAAAGAAACTTGCAATCGCGAACTAATTATTTAAAAAAGCATTTTGTAAAAACAGCAGCATTCTATAAAGGAAGTCCAGGAAGAGATTTAACCCAAATACGAAATGAAGAAGAATTGCATATGTTTTTAAGAAAAAAGCTGGATACCGAAAAATGGGAAAATAAAAGCGCTTTACAAATACATAAGCAATTAAAAAAAGAAGTTTTAGCAAATCCAAAATTTAATTGGTTGCAAAAAAAATACCGAATGCCAAAAACCAATTGGTTTAAATTTGTATTGCTTGTTTTGGTGCTTTTATTACTACTACCAATAATTATAATTTGGGTGTTAATAGTAGAATTTTGTTACGAGCGTAAAGATGAATATTATACAAAAAAACGAAGCGATTTAGATCCAAAAAAAATAAAAGTATTAGAAGAATACGAAGACCTAACAAGTGGCGAAGATTTAAGCCTTGTAGACGAAGCAGAATTGCATTTAAAAACCAAGGAGATTAATTATCAAAACCAGTTTTCGCAGTTGGTAGAAATGAAACCAGGATTCGTACGATTATTAACCTTTAAAGGAATGATGCTTTTTGCAAAAACGCTAATACCTATAAAGTTTGTAACAGGAGAATTAATGGGAATTCCTACCATACATTTTGCACGCTGGGTGTTGTTTGATAACAATAAACGAGTACTTTTTTTTAGTAATTTCGATGGAAGTTGGCAACAGTATTTGGGTGATTTTATAGATCAAAGTGGTTGGGGTTTAACTGGTATTTTTTCCAATACAAAGGTGTTTCCTAAAACTAGGTTTTTATTAACAGGAGGCGCTTACGACGAGGAGCATTTTCTTGCTTGGAGTCGCGATTCAGAGCTGGTAACCCAAATTTGGTATTCTGCTTACACAAAATTATCAATTAAAAACGTAAATAATAATTCTAGAATTCGCGTTCAGTTTTCTAAAAACTTAAATGAGAAACAAGCCGAAAAATTATTTGAATTAATTTAATTATTATGGATATAATAGACTTAGAAGACGTACAAGGATATATTTTTAGAGCATATGGAAATATGCAATTTTCTAGATTTACTTTGCTTAAAATAACAAACCCTAGTACAGCAAAAAATTGGATAAACTCCATTAGCAATACCTTAACCAATGCAACCGTTTTGCCAAAAGACCAGTTGCCAGATCGCTGTTTAAATATAGCTTTTGCTCCCGACGGATTAAAAATGTTAGGGCTTTCTCAAGCAAATATTGCAGCTTTTTCACCACCTTTTAAAGAAGGGATGACAACGGTACATAGGAGAAGTTTATTAGGTGACATAGATAGTAGTGCTCCAGAACATTGGCTTTGGGGAGGCTTAAAAAACGAACCTGTACACTTAATGTTATTAACTTTTGGTAAAGACGAAGAAACCTGTTTAGCGTATTATAATTTGTTAAAAGGAAAGTTTGAAGCAAACGGATTAGAAATACAAAGAAATCTAGATGGACTTACTTTAAAAGATAATAAAGAACATTTTGGTTTTCGTGACGGAATAGGGCAACCAATAATAAAAGGAAGTGGCAGAAAAGGGCCAGAACATAATACAGTAAATCCTGGAGAATTTATTTTGGGCTATAAAAACAACTATAATGTATATCCAGATTCGCCTAGTATAAAGGAACCACAAGGAGATATGAATTTATTGCCTCCAAGTCCAGATAGGATAGGTAAAAAAGACTTGGGGAAAAACGGAAGTTATTTAATTGTTAGGCAAATGCAACAAGATGTGAATGCTTTTTGGGAGTTTATGAACCAACGTACTGCAAATCCAGATGGATCTTTAAATGAATTTGAAAGTATTAAGTTAGCATCAAAAATGGTTGGTAGGTGGCCAAGTGGCGCACCATTATCTAAATTTCCAGATAAAGACCCAGGTGGCGCTAGTGATGAAAACGATTTTTTATACGCAAAAGACGATAATAAAGGGCTTAAATGTCCTTTTGGTTCGCATTTAAGAAGAATGAACCCTAGAGATAGTTTTGAAACAGATACACCAAAAAAATCTTTATTATTAAGTAATAGGCATCGTTTAATACGTAGAGCTAGGTTGTATGGCGACCCAATAATTGGTACGCCTACCAACAATAAACCTAAAGGAGATGTAGGTTTATACTTTAATTGTTTTAGTGCAGACATTAGTAGGCAATTTGAGTTTTTGCAATATACTTGGTCTAACTACCCAAAAATTAAAGAGTTGTATAGTGATCCAGACCCATTAATAGGAGTAGTAGAAAACCCGAAACCAGACCAAGAACAGCAATTTACACTGCAAGGAGATCCTGTAAATAAAACGGTTAAAAATTTAAAACGATTTGTAACAATAAAAGGAGGTGCTTATTTTTTCTTTCCGTCTATTACTAGTATTCGTTATTTATGTAGCTTGTAAAAGCTAGTTTTACTATAATAAGGTTTGTAGGTTTTTAAGCTTGCGGTGTTCTTTATAATGTTTGCAGTATTTGGTGTGGAATTCATGGTTTTTTATAAAATTAATTTGAATAGTATTCCATTGGGCAATACTAAGCGTAGGTGTGAAATGTTTAAACTCTTTATACAAAGTATTGCTTACCGTTTTAAAGGCATTTGTAGCTAAGTATTCTAAGTCGGCATCTGCTAATATTTTTTCTAAAATAGTTTTTGGTTTTTGTGGAATTTTTGTAGCCATAATCATGCTGCAAATTTGCTCTATTTCATTTTCAGAAAAACTAAATTTTTTCAATATAGCTTTTGCTATTTTACAGCTTTCTTCTTCGTGATTAATATTGGTGTTAATAAAACCAATATCGTGTAATAATGCAGCTGTTTTTAATAAGAATAAATCCGATTTATTTATATTCTCTTTTGCAGCAATATAAACTGCTTTTTCTAGCACATATAGCGTGTGTTTGGTATTGTGGTATGTTAAATGTTTTGGTAATTTGGTTTCTAATATATTTACTATATATAAATATAATTCTTGAAATTTTTGTTTCATTTTAATGATGCTTGTGTTTATTTACAATGCCACCTCCAACTTCTTTAATGTTTTGAACAAACATAAACGCTTTAGGGTCTGTTTTTTTTATAGCTTTTTTAATTTTATGAACTTCTAGTCTGGTAACCACAGTAACTACAATATCGCAATCGTGTTTTACACCATAGGCTCCAGGTAAGTTACCACGTTCGCCTTTATAAACCGTTATTGCTTTTTTAAAATCGTTAACAACAAGGCTTTTTATAGTTTCTGGATTTGGAGAAATTATGGTTAAGGAAATTAATTTTTCGAAACCATCTACTACATAGTCAGAAACTTTTAAGGCGGTAAAAAAAGTTAGTATAGAGTACATTGCTTTTTCAATTCCTAAATAAAATGCAATTATTAAAAATATAATTGTGTTTAGCGTCATAATAATTTCTGAAGTTGAGAAACCAAAGTGTTTGGTTGAGTATTCTGCGATAACTTCTAAGCCGTCTATTGCACCGCCACCACGAATTACAAAACCAATACCCAAACCTACAAAAACACCGCCAAAAGCAGCCGTTAAAAAATGGTCGTTAGTAATGGTTGGTATTGGTAAGAGTTCTAGAAATATACCTAAAAACAAAAGCGATAATAATGCGTGGGCAGCAAAATTTTTTCCAATTTTATTATAGCCAATAAACACAAAAGGGAGGTTTAATAAAATTAATGGAATGGTAATATTAATATGATAAAACTCGTGTATTAATATAGAAATACCTAGTAATCCACCATCTAAAAAATGATTAGGAATCATAAAACCTTTAATGGCAATTACAGCAAATGTAACGCCAAATAGTTTCCAAATTAATGACTTTAAGGAGAAAATATTTTTAAAATCAATAGCTTCTAGTTTCGTGTTTTGCATAGTTTAAGGGTTTTGTTTTTTTTGTTAGTATTACAATTTTAATCGCCGTTTTCAATGTATTGTTTTGCATGCTTTAAACTAGATTGCATAAATTTTTTGAATGCAAGCGTTAGCACCATACTTAAAAGTATTCTAGCAAAAATATTTTTATAGGTAAATGTATAGTCCCAAGTAATATGGGTTTTGTCGTTAATTGTATTAAACCAAACTTGTCCATAAGCAGCTTTAGTTAAGTGTTTTAGTTTACTAGTAAAATTGGTTATTTTATACGAGTAGTTAGCGTTTGGGTTATAGCTTAAAAGCTCTTCTATAACCGATTCGTTATGGTCGAAATGTACTTTTCTTACAGCTCCTGGTTGGTTGTAAGTGTCTTTTATGGTTTCGGCATAAATTGCTGCTGGAATAGATTTGTATTGTTTTAGCCAATTTGGTATTTCTTGATTGCAAGAAATAAATTGAAATGCAGTTGCTTTAGTGCAGTTAATGGTAATTTGTGCGCTACGTTTTAATACTCTTTTTGAAGGTATTTTTTTAGTAATAATATTTTCGCTAGTTTCTAAAATGTCTTCAAAAAAATTAGATTCTGCTATTGGTTCTTTATCTGGTATTTTATTTGCTTTATGGCGAAAAGCAGACATTGCTTCGTAAACCCTTTTTCTTGCTCTATTAAAACTACCTAGTGGTTTGTGTTCTGGTAGAGTATGCCAGCTGTTAAACGAAAGGTTTTCGCCAAATTCCAACTGTTTGTTACTGCAAAATTCTTGTGGTAAAATTTCTAGTGTTGCTAATTTAATATATGGCGAATCCCAAGCAATAGTTGGGTTTTCTATTGGCATAGAAACGGCATTGGTTTGAAATTGCACAAAAAAATCGAATTTGGCAGCATGGTTATTTAGGGTTTGTGCTAAATTGGTTTTTAGGTAGTTTGGTTCTTTGGTGTTTTGGTTTACTATTACATTGGTTTCTACAGGTTTTAAATAATATTTTACTGCTTTGTCTAAGCTACCAAATTGATAAGGCTGCGTACTCCAATATGGTATAGCAAGCGGATTTTTACATTTTACAAAAGTGCCCATTAGCCTTTTTAGTAATCCCCAATGTTTTGGGTTTGCAAAATATAATGTTAATTTTAGTTTGCTCTTTGCTGTAGAGGATTTTAATGTGCCTCGAAATTCTTTTATGTTTTTAGAAAAAAATGTTTCGCTACTCATTAGTAAGAAATCTTGTGTAGTAGCGTTTTTTTTGTCATTTAGTATTTTTTCTCCAGGAACTCCAAGCAGTTTTATTGCAATACCACGAATGTCTTTTTTTTTGTCTGCTTGTGGTTTGGTTTGTGAGTTAGAAAAACGAACCCAACAAGGGAAAGATTTTGTGTTTTTAAAAATTCCTATTTTATAAGATTCATTTAAATTGGATTCTATATTAAATCTTCCTTTTACGCAACCATGCATTTTGGTATGGATTTGCCGAAGCATTTTTTTGTTAGCATACATTCGCTCCATTTGCTCTTGCATTTCGTTAACCATTTCGGCAATAATGCTATCTTCATCTACACAAATGTATTCTTCTCCTAATTGTAGTGGTTTTGGTTTTTTATTTTTCATAAGTAAGTAGTAAAAGAATGGTTGTTTGCTTAGTTTAAATTATTGGGATACCCAATTTGTTGAATTATAATATCGAATCTTGGATCGCTTCTTAAGGGTTCGAATTCTGGGGCATATTTTAAAGAAACCATCCAAATATCTTTATAAGTTATGGCTTTGTTTAAAAATAAAAAGGCATTGTCAAAATCGTTTAAAAAGGTATATATAAGCGCGATTCCTAAGGGAGATACATTTACTTGATCTTGATTAGATTGTAAGTTGTTTAATATGGTTGTTGCTTCATTAATTTCATTGTTTTGTGCAAGTGCCATACTTAATGTTATTTGCGACCATCCTAATCCGTGTGCTAGCTCTACTGCTTTTCTAGCTTCTTTTACTGCACGTTCACTTTTGTTTTCTAGAATGCTATTATAAGCCAGAAGTCGTTGTGCTTCGGAGTAGTGAGGGAGTGTAATTAGTAAATTGTTTAATACATTTCTAGCTTTTTCTGGTTGTTTTCCCCATGTATAATAGCAACTAAGTAAAAATTGATAAAAGAATGAAAGTGGGTTGGTTTCAATAATTTTTAAAGTAGCATTTACAGCGTTTTCAAAATCTCCTTCTACAAAGGCATAATACCAAGGGTCTATAGTTACGCCAGTAAAATAAAACGGTACGCTTGCTTGTGTTGCTTTTAGGTATTGCGATTTTGCTGAATCGAAATCCCAATAATGCCAGAAATTTATTTGCCCTATTACAAAATGTGCTTCTGCTATTTCGTTGTTTATAGATAAAGCTTTTTCGGCATAGTATATAGCACGCCTAAACCCTTCTCTAGGCGCATGAATTAAGTACATGGTATACAAAAAATGTAAATTTGCTAGCGCAGAGTATGCTTCAGCATAATTAGGTTCTAATTCTATTGCTCTGGTGTAGCAAGCGAGTGCTTTATCGAAACCTTGTATAAACTGCTCTTCGTAGTATCTTCCTTTTAAAAACATTTCGTAAGCTTCCATGTTTACTGGATTTACTTTTTTACTACTATCTAGTAAAGTTACTTTTAGTTTTTTCGAAATTTTGGAGGCTATATCGTCTTGTATAGCAAAAATATCTATTAGGTCTCTGTCGTAGCTTTCTGCCCAAATTTGCCTGTCTTCTACTATATTTACTAAATGTGCACTAATACGAAGTCTGTTGCCGCTTCTTCTTACACTTCCTTCTATTATGTGATTTACATTTAATATTGCTCCTATTTCTTTTTGAGATAACTCACTATTTTTAAATTGAAAGGAGGAGCTTCTACCTACTATTTTTAATTCTATTACATTCGATAATATTATTAATATATCGTCTGCAATACCTTCGCAAAAGTATTCTTGTTCTGGATCGTTGGTTCGGTTTAAAAATGGTAATACGGCAATACTCTTTTTTAAAGATTCTTCGCTGTGGCTTTTATTTTCAATAATGGCAAGATCTAGGGAGCTTTCAAACGAATCGGAAACAATTACCTCGTAAATTTTCATTGCATCTTTTACGTTCTTTAATTTTACTTGGTCTACAAATCTTGTTTCAATTCCTTTTTTATTGTATAAGTTACTATGTACTGCGTGTGTTATATGAGTTCCGCCAGAAGGAGCTGTAGGTTCTATTCTAGAAGCAATGTTTACACCAT
>JBMZDY010000012.1:0-20079 GCA_049614585.1 Oceanihabitans sp. | reverse complement strand
TATACTTGTGTTTTCTTTTAAAAGCATTTTTCTACCTTTTTCTGTAAGAGACAAATCGTATTCTACATAGTTAAATCCCTTATCTGCTTTAACCAAAATACTATTTAAAACCGCATTCTCTTCAGAAAGTATTTTAATTTCTTTTTCACCTGAGGTACTGGTATAAAACTTAATTGTTTTAGAAGGTTCAAAAGCATCAAACCATTTACTCCAAGAGCTTCCCCATCGAGAGGAATGTCGCACATCGTTGGTTGAAAAAAGCGTACTACTTTTTGATAATAGATTTGCATTCATTTTTTGTAATGGTGCTATATTTGTTTTGTAAATACTTCTACCATGTGTTGCAATAAGTAAATCTTTTGCTTCTGGTTGCAATACTAAATCATGTACTGCTACAGCTGGCAAGTTTTTACCAAATGCTTCCCACTTTTCTCCTTTATTAAAGGTTACATATGCGCCATTATCTGTTCCTAAATAAAGAATATTTTCGTTTTCGAAATCTTCTTTTATAACATTTACAGGCGACATTGGCAGGTTAGAGCTAATGCTTTTCCAGGTATTTCCAAAATCTTCTGAAACATAAACATAGGTTTTAAAATCGTCCCAACGATAACCGTTTAAAGTAACATATACTCGTTCTTTTTTGTGTTGTGATGCTATTACACGAGTTACCCATAAATCTTTAGGGAAACTATTGGAAATATTATTCCAACTCCCACCAGCATTTTTTGTAATTTGAACCAAACCATCGTCGCTACCTGTATATATTAATCCAAATGCAAATGGCGATTCGCTAATTGTAGTTAAAGTGCCGTAAGCGACATTTCCCTTTTTTCCTCCATTGGTTAGGTCTTCACTAATTGCAGTCCAATCATCTCCTTGATTCATGGAGCGCATTAATTTATTTCCTCCTAAATATAATATGTCTTGATTGTGTTGCGAAAGTAAAATTGGGGTTTGCCAATTAAATCGATAAGGGCTTTCTCCTAATTCATGTTTTGGCTGAATATATTTTTGTGCGTTGGTTTCTAAATTTAACCTATAGTAGTTTCCAAATTGATATCCTGTATATACTATATTAGGGTTTCTAGAATCAATTTGTATTTGCATGCCATCGCCACCCATAATGCTTTCCCAAGGGTTTTGTCCGCTTTGTTGCCATGCTTTGTTTTGGCTTGCATTATTTGCACCAAACCAAACGCCATTGTCTTGCAGTCCACCATAAACATTATATGGTTTTTGGTGATCTATATTTACTGTATAAAATTGCCCTACCGGATTTACATTTAATTTTTCCCAACTTTGGCCATCATCGTAGCTTATATTTATTCCACCATCGTTACCGTCTATTAAATGTCCTTTTCTTTTTGGGTTTACCCAAAGCGCTTGATGATCTGCATGTACATTTTCTTTACTTATAGAAGTAAATGTTTTTCCGCCATCTTTCGATTTTAATATTGGCACACCTAAAACATAGATCCCTTCTTTGTCTTGTGGGTCTACCCGTATTTCGCCAAAATAATAACCATAGCTATAATATAAATCGTCTAAATAATCGTCATGTGTTTTCTTCCAGTTTTTACCTCCATCGGTACTTTTATATACTTCTGCACCAACTACTGGTGTATCAAAAAGCATGGTATTTGCATCTTCTAAATAATGTGCTAAATCTGCTGGATTTACATTTCCGCTACGCACCATTTGCTTCACATTCTCGGCACGATATTTTTCTTGAAAACCATTTTGTTTTAAAAATCTATTTAGTTTTTTGTCTTCCAATTTTAAAAACACTTCTTTAGACATGCTTTTAAAATCTTCTTTTACTAGACCGTGTCTTTTTCGGGTTTCTTTTCCTTTTTTTCTTCTTGATTGATTATCTAACAAAGCGTAAATAATATCATCATCGTAAACTGCCAATCCTATTCTTCCTACTCCATTTCCGGTTGGGAAACCACTTGTTTCTGAAGATATTTTTGTCCATGTTTCACCTGCATCTATACTTTTAAAAATTGCAGAGTTATTTCCGTTTCCATTAAAATTCCATGCTTTTCTATCTCTGGTCCACGAGGAAGCGTACATTATTTTATAATTATTTGGCACATGTTGCAGATCTATTATACCGCTTTCCTTATTTACAAATAAAGTCTGTTTCCATGTTTTTCCGCCATCTATAGTTTTATATACTCCTCTTTCGTTATTAGTAGAATACAAATGCCCGATTACACCTACTGTAACTTCGTTGGGGTTGTTCGGGTTTATTAAAATACGCCCTATATGATGCGAATCTAGCAAACCTACATTCTCCCAGGTTTTGCCTTTATCTTCCGATTTTAAAATACCAATTCCTGCATACGAAGAACGCGAAGAGTTATTTTCGCCCGTTCCTACCCAGATAGTTCCGTTATTCCAATCGACTGCAATATCACCAAGATTTTGGGTTTGTGCAGTGTCTAAAACCGGAGTAAATGTAGAGCCATGGTTGGTAGTATGCCAAAGTCCGCCAGAGGCATAAGCAATATAAAACTCCGTTATATCTTTTGGGTTTACATCTATATCTACTATACGGCCACTCATTACCGTTGGACCAATATTTACAAATGGTACATTTTTTACAATAGATTGTTCTTGTAGAAGTGCTTTTTCCTGAAGTGCTTTTTGAACCAATTCGGAAGAAGTTTTAGGTTGTTGTGCATAAACCTGAAAAAAAGTTATTAACGTTAAAATGCTGTAAATTATATTTTTCATCATGGAATTAAAAATTTGTGTTTCAAGGTAATTATTATAACAGAAGCGACAAAATTTCAATAAATAGTTTTCATAAATTAATACAGGTTTTTAAATTTTTAAAACGAAATTGTTTATAAATCTAACGCAGGAATTTCTTTTATTTTACTAACTTCCAATATATTAACTAATAAACTTTTATAAAATGGAAGAGTATTTACCCTTAATTATTCAATTAGTAAGTGGTGCTGTAGGTGGAAATCTAGCAGGCTCCCTAATGAAAAATTTATCTCTTGGCTCCCTTTGGAATTCTGTTGTTGGAATTTTAGGTGGCGGTCTTGGCGGTAGCCTTTTAGGCATGATTGGCATAGACACTAGTGGTGCCATGGACCTTAGTGGTATTTTAAGTAGTGTTGCTGGCGGTGGCGTTGGTGGCGGAGTAGTATTAGCTATTATTGGTTTTATAAAAAAAGCCTTAAACAAAGGATAAACACAAAACACACTAGTTAAGATATTTGTAGGAGCCTAAAATTTAGGCTCCTTTTTTATTGTTTAACTTATAAAGTTCTTATTTTTGGAATATATTCACATTTAGAAACAAAATCTAGCTTTTCATGAAATACCAACAAATAGATAATTCTCTCTTTATAAAAAACCGTAAAAACTTTTGTGCTAAAATGAAACCAAGCAGTTTAGCAGTTTTTAATTCTAACGATATTTACCCAATTAGTGCAGACAGTACTTTACCATTTGCACAACATCGCGATATTTTTTATTTAAGTGGTGTAGATCAAGAAGAAAGTATTTTAGTTTTATTTCCAGATTGCCCAAACCCAAAACACCGCGAAATATTATTTTTAAAAGAAACCAACGAGCATATTGCAGTTTGGGAAGGTGAAAAATTAACTAAAGAAGCAGCCTTAAAAACTAGCGGAATAAAAACCGTGTATTGGCTACAAGATTTAGAAAAAATCTTGTTCGAAATCATGACGCAATGCGACACTATATATATTAACACAAACGAACATTATAGAGCAAATGTAGAAACGCAAACAAGAGAAGACCGATTTACAAAATGGCTAAAAGAAAAATACCCTGCGCATCAAGTAGCAAAAAGCAACCCTATACTACAACGCTTACGCTCGGTTAAAGACGCAATAGAATTAGATTTACTGCAACATGCTTGCAACATAACCGAAAAAGGATTCCGTAGAATATTAAACTTTGTAAAACCTGGAGTTATGGAGTATAATCTAGAAGCAGAATTTATGCACGAATTTTTAAACAATCGTTCAAAAGGTTTTGCATACACACCTATTGTAGCTTCGGGGAACAATGCGAATGTTTTACATTATATAGAAAACAATAAAGAATGTAAAGCAGGCGATTTAATTTTACTAGATGTTGGTGCAGAATATGCCAACTATGCTAGCGATATGAGTAGAACCATTCCGGTTTCTGGTAAGTATACAAAACGCCAAAAAGACGTATACAATGCAGTTAATCGTGTTAAAAAAGCTGCAACCAAATTATTAGTTCCAGGCACTATTTGGGCAGATTACCATGTGGAAGTAGGAAAACTTATGACCTCAGAATTAATAGGACTTGGTCTTTTAGATAAAACAGATGTTAAAAACGAAAATCCAGATTGGCCAGCATACAAAAAATACTTTATGCATGGTACATCACACCATATGGGACTAGACACACATGACTACGGAATTTTAACCGAACCGATGCAAGCCAACATGGTGTTTACTGTTGAGCCTGGAATTTATTTACCAGAAGAAGGATTTGGAATTCGCCTTGAAGATGATGTCGTAATACAAAAAACAGGAGACCCATATAATTTGATGCGAAACATACCTATAGAAGCAGAAGAAATTGAAGATTTAATGAATAAATAAAACCTATAAACTTAACCTTAACACCAAAATAATAATGAAACAATTTTACGCTATTTTATTTAGTTTTTTATGTAGTTATGCAATTGCACAAACCTGTAACCCAGAACCAAAGGTTCTTATAGCTGGCGATTCTTGGGCGCAATATATGTCGGATGACGGCACACACAACATAATTTTCGACAAATTTGGGCATCCCGATTTCGATTTGTTAGGACCATCATTAGGTTCAAATCCTGGACCAGGATATACTGGAAGTGAATACGCCATTAGTGGCTCCGAAGCCAGAGAATGGGCAGATATGGCAAACTACCCATGGGTAGACAATGTAATTACCGAAATTAACAATAACCCTACCATAGAAACCGTAATATTAAGTATTGGTGGAAATGATATTTTAGCTGGAAAATCTGGTGGTGGTTGGTATAAAGATATGGACTTAGACACTCCAGGATCGGAAGCCGCTTTATTTGCTACTATTAGAAACAATACTTTTGTTATTATAGACGAAATTCTTGCTGTTCACCCAGATGTAGAAGTACTAATTTCTAGCTACGATTATCCAAACTTCAATACCGGGCTATTCTGTTTCCTTTATGCCTGCCCAAAACGTAACGATTTAAGCCGTGACCCAAACAACAGTTTAATTACAGATCCAGAATTAAACCAAATGATGATAACTGTAGAAGAAGAACGCATTACCTGGTTAGACTTAGAACCTAATCTTGCATTCGACAATGCCATAGGTCTTTCGCACTACTATTATGGCGATGGCAATAGTGCAGCAGGAACTTTACCATTACCAGAACAAACCCCTCCATTTTCTGCAAATTTTTATGGCGGAAATATTAACGAACCTAGTTTAAGAGGTAATTTTAGAAGTGTTTTCGATCCTATACATTTAAACGCAGACGCATATCGCTATAAAATTATACACCAAACCTTAAATTATTTTATGCCAAAAATTAGAGAAGATGTTACTACTACAATATACTCTAACGGTGGCACAGAAGATGGCTGGACAAATGGCGCTACATTAAGCAATAGCCAAGTTCGTATTGGAGACGATGGCACAAATAGCTACAAGGGAATTTTAAGTTTCGACACTAGCTCTATTCCAGACGATGCTACTATAGATAAAGTTAGCCTATACCTTATAAGAAATAATGCAAACGAAAATAATCCTTTTACTTCAGGAGCTTTAGGAGCTGCGCAAATAGATGTTAAAACTGGAAATTTTGGAACAGCAAATGTTGAAAACTCCGACTACAACGAAGCAGCAGATGCTTTAAATGCAGGCTGTTTTCAAGGAAGTGTAACTGCTAACGATTACGCGTTACGAATAGATTTAGATGCCGCTGGATTAGCAGCTATAAATAATAGTGGAAACACACAGTTTCGAATTTCATTTCCAAATACAGATGCTAACGAAGATTACATAGATTTTAATACAGGAGACGCAAACGTAGATGGCGATTTTGCAACCGTAGGACTTGCAGAATACATGAATAATGCGAAGCCTTTTCTAGATATAAAATACACCGAACCATTAAGTGTAGACACCTTTAACGAAAGCCAGATTGGACTATATCCTAACCCAGTAAAAAACAACTTATTCTTAAAAGGATTAGACAACAAAAACTACCAAGTACAAATTTACTCTGTTCAAGGGCAATTGGTAAAAGAGATTACAAAACACCAGTCTTCGCAAGCTATTAATGTTGAAGATTTAGCAAATGGTTTTTATTTGCTTCGAGTTAATTCAGAAACAAATGCAAAAACTATAAAATTCTTAAAAATGAATTAATAATTCTAGAATTCATCACTCTATTAATAAAGCCTAGACAATACCGTTTAGGCTTTGTTTTTTTGAAATATTACCGTTACTACAAACACCAAAATAGCAGGCAAAACCCAAGCTAAATTATGGCTTGCAAAAGGAATGTTTTCTATTATTGCTGAAATATTTTCTGAAGGCATCAAAAAATTTAAAACATCTGGAATGCTAAAAATAAAAGTAATTATTACTACCGCTCTAAAAACGGCTTTCGAAGCATATTTTTCAGGCAATACATTTAATAAAATTAGCACTATAGTTATTGGGTAAATAAATAGTAAAACAGGGAATGCAAAAACAATAATGGTGTTAAAATTTAATTGCCCAATTACAACACCAAATATGCAAGCTAAAAAAGCTACCAAATAATATATGTTTTGATTGTTTTTAAAAATGCCTTTAAAATAATCGGCAGTTCCTGTTACTATTCCTACTGCAGTAGTAAAACATGCCAATGCTATTAAAAAACTTAATACCGAATTACCAACAACCCCTAGACTAGAAATACTAATATTTCGTAATAAAGCTGCTCTTTGCATATCGCTACTTAAAGCTGTATCTACTGTAATTTGTGAACCATAATAAGCACCTACAGAAATTAAACCCGCATAAATTATAAACAAACCTAAACCTGCTATTAATCCTGCCTTTTTAATAATATTCTTTTTGGTTTCAAAAGTAGTATAGCCTTTTAGGTTTATAGATATAATAATAACTGCACCAACTACAACAGCACCAATGGCATCAAAAGTTTGGTATCCTTCTAATATACCAGCAACAATAGGAGTTTCTATAACACTATTAGTAGCTAAAAAAGTACTAGAATACAATCCTATACCAATTACTAACAAAAGAAACAAAACTATAAAAGGGGTTAAAAACTTACCAATTATATTTAGAATTCTAGATCGGTTACAAACAAAAACAAACACCAAGGCAAAATAAATACTACTAGTTAGTAAAGAGCTGGAATTAAAAAAAGGAGAAATGGCAATTTCGTGAGTAGCAGCAGCAGTTCTTGGCGATGGTATTACAACTGCAATTATATAAATTAACACACAGTAAATACTACTAAATAAAGGCGATACTTTTTTTGCAAAATCGTACATGGTACCTTGTAATCTTGCATGTGCAAAAATACCTATTATAGGAATTACAACCGCAGTTAAAATAAAACCCAAAGTAACCCAAAACCAATCGTTTCCTGCTTGGTAACCTAAAAGTGGTGGTAACAGGAGATTTCCTGCACCAAAAAACAATGCAAAAAGGGCAAAAGCAGTAATAAAAATTTCTTTGGTGTTATTCATATTTATTATTCTTTTAAATTGAAAAATATATTTTAAACAAACTCTTTTTATCTTTGCCCAAGATACTCGAAAATGATTTTAAACTACAAAGGAACAAATGTTTTTTATACCGTTAACGGAAAAGGAAACGCGATAGTTTTACTACACGGTTTTTTAGAAAATAGCAATATGTGGCATGCTTTTATTCCAGAATTAAGCAAAAACAATCGTGTTATTTCTATCGATTTACTAGGCCACGGAAACACGCAGTGCTTAGGCTATGCACATACTATGGAAGACCAAGCAAAAATGGTTTACGCAGTATTAAAACACTTAAAGCTAAGAAAATATAAAGTTATTGGCCATTCTATGGGAGGCTATGTAGCATTAGCTTTTGCAAAATTATACTCGAAAAATATAAAAGGGATTTGCTTACTAAATTCTACTTTTACAACCGATGATTTAGAACGAAAACAATTACGAAAGCGAGCAAATAAAATGGCACTTACTAATTACGCAAATTTAGTAAGCATGTCGGTTACAAATTTATTTAGCGAGAGGAGTCGTGATATTTACAAAGCAGAAATTTCTAAAGTATTAAAAGAAGCCTTAAACACACCAGTACAAGGATATATTGCAGGAAACGAAGGAATGATTATGCGTGAAGATTTAGAAACTTTTTTTACTAAAGCTTCATTTTACAAAACCATTCTTTTAGGTGAAAAAGATTGGATTGTAGATGCCAAAAAAATGCAGCAATATGCAACTAAAAACCAAATTGAAGTGCAAGTTTTTTCCGAAGGACACATGAGCCATATCGAAAATAAAAACGAACTTCTTGAAGCCTTATTAAAATTTGTAAAAAAAGGTTAATCTTTATTTAAAGCATTCCAGCCTTGTGCTTGTAATGGTATTTTTGTTTCGGCTCTTGTTACTAAATGCATTCCTACATTGGGTTCGGTAATAAAACCAATTACCGTAAAATTAGGATTCGCTTTTATTTTAGGGTAATCTGCTTGCGAAATTGTAAATAGCAGTTCGTAATCTTCACCTCCATTTAAGGCTACAGTTGTGCTGTCTACATTAAATTCTTCGCATGTTGCAATTACTTGAGGATCTAGTGGTAATTTGTTTTCATATAAATCACAACCAACATTACTGTTTTTACAAATATGCATAATTTCAGAAGACAAACCATCGCTTACATCAATCATTGCAGAAGGTTTAATTTTTAAATCTTTAAACAGTTTTACAACGTCTTTTCGCGCTTCAGGTTTTAACTGCCTTTCCATAATATAGGCATAGGCATCCATATCTGGCTGGTTGTTCGGGTTTACTAAAAACACTTGCTTTTCGCGTTCCAAAACTTGTAAGCCCATATAAGCTCCTCCAATATCACCAGTAACAACTAGTAAATCGTTTGGTTTTGCTCCACTTCTAGCCACCACGTCTTCTTTATCTACTTCCCCAATGGCTGTTATAGAAATTATTAACCCAGATGTAGAAGAGGTAGTGTCTCCACCTACAACATCTACATTATATAATTTAGCTGCAGTTTCAATTCCTGTATACAGTGCTTCTAATGCTTCTAATGAAAACCGATTGGAAACAGCAATAGAAACCGTAATTTGTGATGCATTTGCATTCATAGCATAAACATCCGATAGGTTTACAACAACCGCTTTATACCCTAAATGCTTTAGTGGCATATAACTTAAATCGAAATGCACGCCTTCTACTAACAAATCGGTAGTTACCACAATTTGCTTGTTTTTAAATTCTAACACTGCAGCATCGTCTCCAATGCTTTTAATTGTTGAACTATTACGCACTTCAAAATTCTTGGTTAAATGGTCTATTAACCCAAATTCTCCTAAATCACTTAAAGCAGTACGCGGTTTATTTTTATCTTCTATCATGCTGCAAAAATAAGAAGCTATTCTTTAAATGTTACTTAAAGCAACAAACTTTTTAGATAAAAAAATGTTAATGCTTTATTAAAACACATCAATTAATAGTTTAAAATATCGATTTTATACAATATTCTTCTAAATTTGTAAGGAATTAATAATTGCCCTAATGAAAAAGACCTGTCTTTTAAGCCTACTATTACTTACTTTTTTTTCCCTTTCTGCACAAACTCCTTGTGTTGCAAATATGGCTGGAATTTACCCTTGTAACGACTATGCCTTAATGTCGCATATGGACTTGAATACTTTTTCTACAACATCGGCGAACGATTCTTGGGGCTGGACAGACAGCACAACAGGAAAAGAATATGCCATTATGGGAATTAGAAATGGAACCGTATTTGTAGATATTACCGATCCTTTAAACTTAATCTATTTAGGAACACTCCCTACAGCTACTGGAAATAGTTCTTGGCGCGATATAAAAGTGTATCAAAATCACGCATTTATAGTAAGCGAAGCTAGCAATCATGGTATGCAAGTTTTCGATTTAACCAAATTAAGAAGCGTAACAAACCCTCCAGAAACCTTTGCAAGTGATGCACATTATACTGGCTTTGGTCGCGCACACAATATTGTTATTAATGAAGATACTGGATATGCCTATGCAGTAGGAGTTAGAAATTATAATGCTAATGGTTATAATTATGCTGGTGGTGCGCATTTTATAAATATACAAAACCCTACAAGTCCTACTCCTTTAGGAGGGTATGCAGGAAGTGGATATACGCACGACGCACAAGTTGTAATCTATAATGGTCCAGACACAGAGCATGTTGGCAAAGAAATTTATATAGGAAGTAATGAAGATCGTGTTGTTATTGTAGATGTTTCTACCAAAACAAACCCAGTTTTATTAGGAACTGTATTTTATTCTGGTGTGGTTTATACACATCAAGGATGGCTAACCGAAGATCACAAGCATTTTATACTAGGAGATGAAGTAGACGAAATAAACAATGGCCACAATACAAGGTCTTATATTTTTGATTTTTCAGATTTAGATAATCCTACACATACCTCTACCTACGAAAGCAATAACACATCTACAGACCATAACGGTTATATTCTAGGCGACACCTTTTACTTAGCAAGTTATAAAGCTGGTTTACGCGTATTAGATATTTCTAATATTAATGCACCAAACGAAATTGGGTATTTTGATACTTATACAGCAAATGATAATGCAGGAACTTCTGGAGCATGGAATGTATATCCTTATTTTGCTAGTGGCAATATTGTAATTAGTGATATTTCTGGTGGATTATTTGTAGTTAGAAAAAGTAATACTTTAGGTGTAAATGAATTGGAGCAACCTAATTCATTTTCATTATCGCCAAATCCTACAACAACAAACCCTATTATAAAAGCAAATCAAACCAAAAACATAAAGCAGGTTGCAGTCTATAACATATTAGGACAACAAGTGTTTTTTAAAGACAATATAAACTTTAAGGAATTCGTTATACCAACACAAAACCTCGCAAAAGGAATGTATTTAGTAAAAATAAATACATCAATAACTAAGAAACTGATACTTAAATAAACCCTATTTCTATGCACACTTTTAATTACTTAAAAAAAACAATTCAAATTCTATTTTTAAGCGGATGCCTACTCGTTACCTTTCAAGCATGCGATGACGAACCAGTAGATTTCGAAGTAGTTCAAGATAGTGATAATGATGGTATTGAAAATGATACCGACAATTGCCCAAATACCGCAAACCCAAATCAAGAAGATATGGATAACGATGGTATTGGCGATGTTTGTGATACAGACAGTGATAACGATGGTATTGAAGACTCGGTAGATAACTGTCCTACACTTGCTAACCCAGGCCAAGAAGATGTAGATGGCGATGGTATTGGTGATGCTTGTCAAACTTTAGATACCGATAACGATGGTATATTAGACCATTTAGATAATTGCCCTACAGCTGCAAACCCTAACCAAGAAGATACCGATGGCGATGGTATTGGTGATGCTTGCGACGACTCGGACAACGATGGTATTATGGATGCAGTAGACAACTGCCCAAATACCGCAAATCCTAACCAAGAAGATGAAGACAACAATGGTATTGGTGATGCTTGCGAAAGCAGTACTGTAGCACCACTTTACCCTTGCGAAAGCGGTATGGCTGGTCCTTATCCTTGTAACGATTACGATTTAATGGGACACATACCTGTAGATGTTTTAGCCAATACAATGGGGAATCCAGAAGGTAGTGATATTTGGGGATGGACAGACCCTTTAAACGGCAAAGAATACGCAATTATAGCAATGACTAATAGTACTGCTTTTATTGATGTTACAGACCCAGTAAACCCAGTTTTTCTAGGCCGTGTAGATACCGCTCAAGGAGCTAATTTCTGGAGAGATGTAAAAGTTTATAACAACCATGCTTTTATTGTAGCAGATGGTAACCAAAACTTAAGTCATGGAATGCAAGTATTCGATTTAACCAGATTACGAAACGTAACCAATCCACCAGAAACTTTTACAGCAGATGCGCATTATACCGAATTTGGAAAAGCACATAATATTGTAATTAACGAAACTTCGGGTTATGCTTACGCAGTAGGCACAAACACTTTTGGTGGTGGTGCACACTTTATTAATATTCAAAACCCTACTAGCCCAATTGCTGCAGGAGGTTTCCCAGGATATTCTCACGATGCACAAGTTGTTACTTACAATGGTCCAGATTCCGATTATTCTGGAAAAGAAATCCTTATTAGTAGTAATGAAGACGAAGTGGTTATAGCAGATATTACAGACAAAGCCAACCCTATTACTATTTCAACAATAGCTTATAATAATATTGGTTACACACACCAAGGATGGTTTACAGACGACATGAATTACTTTATACTTGGCGATGAATTAGACGAATCTAATTTTGGTAACAATACAAGAACGGTAGTTTTCGATTTTAGCGATTTAGACAACCCTTCTTTCCATATGGATTATTTTGGCCCAACAGCTGCAATAGATCATAATGGTTATGTTAAAGGAAACACTTTTTATCAAGCTAACTATTCTGCAGGATTAAGAATGATAGACATTTCTAATATCGCTGCTGGTACAATGACAGAAGTAGGCTTTTTCGATACATACCCAGAAAGTGATAGTACAAGTTTTCATGGTGCTTGGAGTGTATACCCTTATTTTGCAAGTGGAAACATAATTGTTAGCGATATAGAAAGAGGACTATTTATTATTAGAAAAAGTGAGTAAGCACAATACATATATTAACTATTTTAAAGCTTTAATACTTTCCTTAAGTATGCTAGTTTTATGTAATTGTAAGTCTTCAGACGACGATTCGAATAATACACCACAGCATACCTTTTTAGGTGAAATAGACCAAATTAATACCATAGGTGGTTCTAAAAACGATAAAGCTTTTGCAGTAGCCAAAACACAAGATGGTGGCTATGTTGTATTAGGCTATACCCAAAGTATAGATGGCGATATTGTAGACAAACCAACCACCGATTTTGACTATTGGGTAGTAAAATACGATGCAGAAAACAATCTAGTTTGGAGCAGAACTTTTGGTGGAAGCCTAGACGATAGAGGATCAGATATAATAGAAACTACCGATGGCGGATTTGCTATTATAGGATATAGCAGTAGTAACGACCAAGACGTTTCTATCAATAATGGATTACAAGATTATTGGATAGCAAAACTCGATGCAAACGGTATACTAGTTTGGGAAAAATCTTTTGGATATGTAGGCGGCGACAAAGGCAACACGCTTATTCAAACAAACGACGGTGGCTTTTTAATTTTAGGAACCCTAGATGTAACAGCATCTGGTGGAGATGGTAATACAAAAGCAAAACATGCAGGTGGCGATTATTGGGCTATTAAATTAGATGCTTCTGGAAATAAACAATGGAGTAAATATTATGGTGGTAGCAATACCGAAACACCTTATGATGTAATAGAAACTCAAGACAATCATTTTGTAATTATTGGCTCATCAGATAGTGAAGATGTAGACATTACCAACAGCAAAGGATCTTACGATTTTTGGGTAATTAAAATTTCATCAACAGGAACGCTTATTTGGGAGAAATCTTTTGGAGGTGACGAAATAGATACTGGAAGAGGCATTGTAGAAGCTAACGATGGCAATTATATTTTAGTAGGCGATACTAGAAGCATCGATCAAGATGTTTCACAAAACAGTGGCGCAGCAGACTTATGGTTTGTAAAAATAGCTCCTTCTGGAGAAATTCTTAACGAGAAAACATTTGGCGGTAGCAGTTTCGACGTTGCTCGTTCTATAAACAAAACACAAGATAATGGCTTTATAATTTCTGGAAGTTCTAGAAGTGCCGATGGCGACCTTAGCTCTAACCAAGGGCAAAACGATGCTTGGCTATTAAAGCTAGATGCAAATGCTAATATAACTTGGCAAAAAACCATTGGAGGTTTAAACCTAGATTATGCATACGATGCAATCGAGTTAGAAAATAAAAATATTGTTGCAGTTGGAGAATCGGAAAGTTCTAATGGAGATATTCCAGAAAACAAAGGCTTTACTGATGCTCTTGTAATTAAAATAAAATAAGCATATTTCCTGGCATGAATCAAATTATAAAAATGAAAAAAATATTCCTTTTAAGTTTTTTAAGTTTACTTACATTTTCTTGTAACGAAGACAATGACGATAATTTACCAACAAACGCAACGGTGTCTTTTTTATATTCACATAATTGGGATGGCACCGAATTAAATGCCACCAATTTCGACACGCAAGAATACACCAATGCAAATGGCGAAATACTTAATATTACTCGCTTAAGATACTTAACCTCTAGATACGAATTAACAAATGCTAGTGGCGAAACATTTTTATTAAACGGTTATAACTTAGTAGATATTGCAGATACAAATACACACACATTTCAACCAGAAAATTTAATACCTGTAGGTACATATACGCTTAAAATTATTTGGGGTTTTAACGAAACCGATAATCAAGATGGTGCCTATACCGATTTAAATTCAGCATCTTGGAATTGGCCTGCAATGCTAGGTGGCGGTTATCATTTTATGCAATTTGATGGCATGTACAATGTTAATACAGCAGCTCCAAAACCATTTAACTACCACAATGGTACTGCAAAAGTAAGCGATGGTGTATTCGAGCAAAACTTTGTAACTTTAGAATTCGCACCTCCAATAGTTATTACCAATAATACAACTATTGAAATGAAGATGAATATTGCCGAGTGGTTTAAAAACCCTTACACTTGGGATTTAAATATTTACGACACTCCATTAATGCCAAATTACGATGCGCAAAAACTAATGCAACAAAATGCCGAAACTGTTTTTAGCATAGGAACCATAAGCGAATAAAAATGAAAAATTGTATTGTATATATTTGCGTTTTATTAATTGTTATGTCCTGTTCAAATGAAAAGGTAAATAACAATAGCGAATATGTAGCTACACCAAGTCCTTTACAAATTCCGCAACTATTCGAAAACACCATTATTCCACCAGTAATACCAATAGATAACCCACAAACGGTAGAAGGCATTGCATTAGGTAAAAAACTATTTTTCGACCCTATTTTATCGGCAGACCATTCGCAAGCATGTGCTACTTGCCATAAACCACAAAATGCATTTACAGATCCGGCACAATTTAGCGTTGGTATAGATGGTAGTTTAGGCAACAGAAACTCTATGCCGCTATTTAATATGGCATGGAATTATGGTGAAAAATTCTTTTGGGATGGTCGCGTTTTCAGCTTAGAACATCAAGCAATAGAGCCCGTTATAAATCCTATAGAAATGAGTAACACTTGGGACACCGTTGTAACAAGGCTGCAACAACACCAAGAATACCCGCAACTCTTTCAAGAAGCTTTTGGCGATATACCAATTACCAAAGAGCTTGCTACCAAAGCAATTGCCCAGTTTGAACGTACTTTAATTTCGGCAAATTCAAAATTCGATAGACACCTTTTAGGTGAAGCCACATTAACACCACAAGAGGCAAACGGTTTAGATATATTTATGGACGAAAATCGAGGCGACTGTTTTCACTGCCATGGCAATCCAAACAATCCATTATGGACCGATAATATTTTTCATAACAATGGGTTAGATGCTACATTTACAGACAAAGGTTTAGGCGAAGTAACAGGAGACCCTAACGACGATGGGAAATTTAAATCCCCATCCTTACGTAATTTAGCATTCTCTGCTCCTTATATGCATGATGGGCGTTTTAACACCCTAGACCAAGTAATAAACCATTATAGCGAAGGCTTACAAAACTCACCAACTATAGACCCATTAATGAAAAAAGTAAACGTTGGTGGTGTACAACTTTCAGATCAAGATAAAGCAGACTTAAAAGCGTTTTTATTATCCCTTTCCGATCCATCTTTTCTTAACAACCCTGCTTTTAATAATCCATAAGTTTTCCTTATTAAAACATATACTAATATAATGTAAGCTTGTATGGTAATCCATGACTTATATTGTATATTTGCACTCTATTTAGACAAAATCTAATTAAAGATTATGATAAAAGTTTCGGAAACAGCTAAAAAGAAAGTTGTTGAACTTATGACCGAAGACGGCTACAATGCTACAACAGACTATGTTCGTGTTGGTGTAAAAAGTGGTGGCTGCTCTGGTTTGTCTTACGATTTGAAGTTTGATAAAGATCATCAAGACGAAGACAAAGTATTTGAAGACAATGGTGTAAAAATTATTGTAGATAAAAAAAGCTTTTTATATTTAATTGGAACAACACTAGAATATTCTGGAGGTTTAAACGGAACTGGTTTCGTTTTTAACAATCCTAATGCGAATAGAACTTGTGGTTGTGGCGAAAGTTTTTCGCTTTAAACAAAAAGTTAAAGCAATTCATTTTTAACTTTAAAACACTAGAACTAAATGAGTAATAAATATACCGAAGACGATTTAAGAGAAGAATTAAAAACCAAAGAATACGAATATGGTTTTTATACAGATATTGAATCCGATACATTTCCTATTGGTTTAAATGAAGACATTGTTCGTGCGATTTCTAAAAAGAAAGAAGAGCCACAATGGATGACCGATTGGCGCTTAGAAGCTTTTCAAGTTTGGAAAGATATGACCGAACCAGAATGGGCAAATGTAAACTATAAAAAACCAGATTTTCAAGCAATCTCGTACTACTCTGCTCCAAATAGCAAGCCAAAATACGATAGCTTAGAGGAAGTAGACCCAGAACTATTAGCTACTTTCGAAAAACTTGGTATCTCTATCGACGAGCAAAAAAAATTAGCTAATGTAGCGATGGATGTAGTTGTAGACTCTGTTTCTGTAGCAACTACATTTAAGAAAACACTTGCCGAAAAAGGTATTATTTTCATGAGTATTTCTGAAGCCATTAAAGAGCATCCAGAACTTGTAAAAAAATATTTAGGAACCGTAGTACCACAAAAAGACAACTTTTATGCTGCATTAAATTCGGCAGTATTTAGCGATGGTTCTTTTTGTTATATACCAAAAGGCGTACGCTGCCCAATGGAATTATCTACCTATTTTAGAATAAACCAAGCAGGAACAGGGCAATTTGAAAGAACACTTGTAATTGCTGACGAAGGAAGCTATGTTAGCTACCTAGAAGGCTGTACTGCGCCTAGCAGAGACGAAAACCAATTACATGCAGCTGTTGTAGAACTAATTGCACTAGACGATGCAGAAATAAAATATTCTACGGTACAAAACTGGTACCCAGGAAATGCAGAAGGAAAAGGTGGTGTATATAACTTTGTTACCAAACGTGGCGTTTGCGAAAAAAACGCAAAAATATCTTGGACGCAAGTAGAAACAGGATCTGCAGTAACCTGGAAATACCCTTCGTGTGTACTAAAAGGCGACAATTCTGTAGGTGAATTTTACTCTATTGCAGTAACCAATAATTACCAGCAAGCAGACACTGGAACCAAAATGATTCATTTAGGTAAAAACACAAAATCTACAATAATCTCTAAAGGTATTTCTGCAGGAAAATCGCAAAATTCGTATCGAGGGTTGGTACAAATAAGTTCTCGAGCAGCAAATGCACGTAACTTTTCGCAATGCGATAGTTTACTTATGGGTAACGAGTGTGGTGCACATACATTTCCATATATAGAAGCAAAAAACAAAACCGCACAAATAGAACACGAAGCTACAACCAGTAAAATTGGTGAAGACCAAATTTTTTACTGTAACCAACGTGGTATAGACACCGAAAAAGCAATTGCATTAATTGTAAATGGCTTTAGTAAAGATGTACTAAACAAACTACCAATGGAGTTTGCAGTAGAAGCACAAAAACTTTTAGAAATAAGCCTAGAAGGAAGTGTAGGATAAAAAAATAAAGTTTAATTAAAAATTAAGATAACCGTTAAAACGGAATTTATTATGAAAAAAGTATTAATCTTATTCTTAACCATTGCAACATTATCAAGTTGTAAAAACGAAAACAAAAACGAAACAACCAATCCGGTTGAAGATACAATAACTGGAAAAACCGAAAAACAAAAGGATGGTTTAACCCTATTAAAAGGCGAGTTTATATATTATGCAGATGCTGCCGTTTTACAAACACACACGCAAATTTATGGTGTCGTTTTAAACGATAAAATAGAAGAAATAAACAAACAAGCAAAAGCATTTCAAAAAGAAGCTACCGATTTTGTAATGGTAGAAGTTCGCGGTAAAATAAGCGCAAAACCAGAAGGAGAAGAAGGTTGGGATAATCGTATAGAAATTAAAGAAATATTAAACGTTTCGGCATTAAACAAAACTACAGATAACGTAGTTAAATTAGAAAAATAAGGATGTTAAAAATTAACAACTTACACGCAAGTGTAGAAGACAAATCCATACTAAAAGGGATAAATCTAGAAGTAAAAGCTGGAGAAGTACATGCTATAATGGGACCAAATGGTTCTGGTAAAAGTACACTTGCTTCGGTAATTGCTGGAAAAGAAGAATATGAAGTTACAAAAGGAAATATTCTTTTAAACCAAGAAGATATAGAAGACTTAGCAGCAGAAGAACGTGCACATAAAGGTGTGTTTTTATCGTTTCAGTATCCTGTAGAAATTCCTGGAGTTTCGGTTACAAACTTCATGAAAACTGCAATAAATGCAAATCGTAAAGCAAAAGGCCTAGAAGATATGCCTGCAAACGAAATGCTAAAATTAATTCGTGAAAAATCAGAATTACTAGAAATAGACCGTAAATTTTTATCGCGATCGTTAAACGAAGGTTTTTCTGGTGGCGAAAAAAAGCGAAACGAAATTTTTCAAATGGCAATGCTAGAACCAAAGCTAGCAATTCTTGACGAAACCGATTCTGGACTAGATATTGATGCTTTACGTATTGTTGCAAATGGCGTAAACAAATTAAAAAGCAAAGACAACGCAGTTGTAGTTATTACGCACTACCAACGTTTACTAGATTACATTGTACCAGATTATGTACATGTTTTATACAATGGTAAAATTGTAAAATCGGGAACTAAAGAGCTAGCGCACGAGTTAGAAGAAAAAGGTTACGATTGGATTAAAGAAGAGGTGAATGCGTAATTGGTATTCCTGCCAAAGCAGGAATATGCAATAAAATTACAATTAAATTAAAAACCCCGAAATTTCGGGACTGCCTTGGCAGGAATGAAAAGAAAATGGATTTAAAAGAAAAATTAGTTTCCTCGTTTTTAGCTTTCGAAAATCAAATAGATGTAGACACAGCTGTACACGATATTCGTAGCGAAGCTATTAAAACATTTGAAACCCAAGGATTTCCTTCAAAAAAAGAAGAAGCTTGGAAATATACTTCCTTAAATAGTGTTTTAAAACACGATTATTCGGTGTTTCCTAAACAGGAAAATGCAATTGCATACAACGATGTTAAAAAGTATTTTATTCATGAAATTGATACCTATAAAATTATTTTTATAGATGGTAAATTTGCTTCGCATTTATCGCAAACCACACACGATGGTATAGATGTATGCTTAATGTCTGCTGCATTAAACAAACCAAAATACCGTTTAGTAATAGAAAACTATTTTAACAAAGTAGCATCTAAAAAAAGCATAACATCTTTAAATACTGCATTTGCACAAGAAGGTGCATATATACATATTCCTAAAAACAAATTGGTAGAAAAACCAATTCAAATTATACATTTTTCTACAGGAAGCGAGGTAGCATTATTACAACAACCTCGAAACTTAATAGTAGTAGACGAAAACGCACATGTACAAATTATTGAACGTCACCAAAGTTTAACAGACAATCCTGTTTTAACCAACAGTGTTACCGAAAT
>JBMZDY010000011.1:0-21683 GCA_049614585.1 Oceanihabitans sp. | reverse complement strand
CATTAATTACCGGAATACAAATAATGGTTCCTTTTTTTGGCTTGTTAATGCCTTTTGCAATTACCTGACGTAAAATTTCTACGCCATTAACTTCGTCGCCATGTATACCAGCAGTTAATAAAACAGTAGGTCCTGGTTTTTTTGCACGTTCTACAAAAACGGGAACTTCTACAGAGTTAGAGGTGTGTAACTTAGCAACTTCAAAAGAAATTTCTTTGCTTTCTCCTAGTTGTATACTTTCTCCAAGAATAGTAATTTCTTCTTTATGGTCTGTCATAAATATATTACCAATATTATTTATTTCGATTTCTTTCTATATAAGTAATAATGCTTTTTGCAATATTTTTTCCGGTTGCTGCTTCTATGCCTTCTAATCCTGGCGTAGAGTTTACTTCTAGAATAAGTGGTCCTCTACTAGATTGTAGCATGTCTACACCACAAACAGGAAGTTTTAATGCACGAGCAGATTGTATTGCCAGCTTTAATTCTGGTTCGCTTAATTTAATAACATTTGCGCTTCCGCCTCGATGTAAGTTAGAACGAAATTCGCCTTCTTTTCCTTGGCGTTTCATAGCACCAACAACTTGACCATCTACAATTAAAGCTCGTAAATCTGCGCCTTTGGCTTCTTCTATAAACTCTTGAACAATTACTCTTGCTTCCAAGCCGTTAAAAGCTTCTAAAACAGATTCTGCGGCATTTTTTGTTTCGGCTAAAACCACTCCTAATCCTTGGGTGCCTTCTAGTAATTTTATAATTACTGGAACACCACCAACATGCTCTATAACCTCTTCTACATCTCTGCTGTAATTGGTAAAAACAGTTTTAGGCATGCCAATGCCAGCTTTGCTTAAACGCTGTAAACTGCGTAATTTATCTCTAGAACGTTGTATAGAATCACTAGTAACAATTGTAAAAACATTCATCATTTCAAATTGCCTAACAACTGCACATCCATAAAAAGTAATCGATGCGCCAATACGTGGTATTATCGCATCTACATAGTCTAGATACCTGTCTTTATAGTATATACTAGGCTTTTGTTGTTCTATTACAATATCGCACTTTAAAGGGTCTATAACCTCTATTTGGTGACCGCGTTTCACACCTTCGTTTACCAATCTACTGGTTGAGTAAAGGTTTGGGTTTCGAGATAAAATAACAATGTTCATTTTGTTTAATCTATTGGTTGCAATATACTAAAAAAGGAGAGGTTATAATTTTTACAATACTAGCTTTTCTTTTACCTTTGAGTAATGCACAAACCTCCCTTAAACATACAGCTTAAAACTTTACCCAATGCACCTGGTGTTTACCAATATTTTGATGCAAATGGGACTTTAATTTATGTGGGGAAAGCAAAAAACATAAAAAAGCGAGTAAGTTCTTATTTTACAAAAACACACGAAAACGGTAAAACCAGAGTGTTAGTAAAAAAAATAGCAAGTCTAAAACATATAGTAGTAGAAACCGAAACCGACGCTTTATTGTTAGAAAACAATTTAATTAAAAAAAATAAGCCTAGGTATAATGTGCTATTAAAAGACGATAAGTCGTATCCTTGGATTTGTATAAAAAAAGAGCGTTTTCCTAGAGTGTTTTCTACTAGAAGAGTTTTTAAAGATGGAAGTGAGTATTTTGGGCCGTATACAAGTATGAAAACGGTTTCCACGCTATTAGATTTAATAAAAGGCTTGTACCAATTGCGTACATGTAATTATGATTTGTCGCCAGAAAAAATTTTAGCAGGAAAATACAAAGTGTGTTTAGAATACCATTTAGGAAATTGTAAAGGCGCATGCGAGGGACTGGAAACAGCAGCGTCTTATAACAAAAACATACTTGCAATTCGCGAAATATTAAAAGGAAATTTTAAAGATTCGCTTTCGCAGTTTAAGCTTCAAATGAAACAGTTTGCCCAAGAGATGCAGTTTGAAGAAGCTCAAAAAATAAAAGAAAAAATAGAAGTTCTAGAAAACTACCAGGCAAAATCTACCATAGTAAATCCAAAAATTAGTAATGTAGATGTGTTTAGTATAGTAAGCGACGAAAGTTTTGGGTATATAAATTTTTTACAACTATCTTATGGTTCTATAATACGTTCCCATACATTAGAAATTAAGAAAAAATTAGACGAAACAGATGTAGCGTTATTAGAACTAGCAATAACCGAAATTCGCCAACGTTTTAATTCAAACTCAAAAGAAGTTTATGTGCCTTTTAAAGTAAATGTTGGGGAAAACCTTAAGATAACGGTGCCACAATTAGGCGACAAAAAGCACATATTAGATTTATCTATTCGCAACGCTAAATATTTTAGAATGGATCGTTTTAAACAAATAAAAATTACAGATCCAGAAAGGCATGCTAATAGAATTATGGCACAAATGAAAGCAGATTTGCGCTTAAGCCAAGAGCCAAGACATATAGAATGTTTCGATAATTCTAACATACAAGGCACGCATCCTGTAGCAGCATGTGTAGTATTTAAAAACGGTAAACCAAGCAAAAAAGAGTATAGACATTTTAATATTAAAACTGTAGAAGGTCCCGACGATTTTGCATCGATGGAAGAAGTAGTTTATAGACGCTATAAAAGGCTGCTAGACGAAAACCAAAAATTACCACAATTAATAATAATAGATGGAGGCAAGGGGCAGCTATCTTCAGCATTAAAAAGTTTAGATGCTTTAAAATTAAGAGGAAAGATTGCAATAATAGGAATTGCCAAACGTTTGGAAGAATTATTTTATCCAAATGATCCAATTCCATTATATTTAGATAAAAAAAGCGAAACATTAAAAATAATACAACAATTACGAAATGAAGCACATCGTTTTGGAATAGAACACCATCGAAACAAACGAAGTAAAACAGCATTAAACACAGAGTTAGAAACAATTACTGGAATAGGAGAAAAAACAGTTGTAGTTTTGTTACAACATTTTAAATCGGCAAAGCGAGTAGCGCATGCAAAATTAGACGAGTTAGAAGCAGTTGTTGGTGTGTCTAGAGCAGAAAAAATTTATAACTATTACCATAATTAAATGAAAAAAACGCTATTTATAATTACATTATTAATAAGCACTTTAAGTTTTTCGCAAAACCAAAAGCAAGAAAACCTAAAAGTAGGTTTGGTATTAAGTGGCGGTGGCGCAAAAGGACTTGCACATATTGGTACACTAAAAGTTATAGATAGTTTAGGAATTCGAGTAGATTATATTGGAGGCACTAGTATGGGAGCAATTGTTGGCTCCTTATACGCATCTGGATATTCTGGAAAACAAATCGATTCTATTTTTAAAGTAGTAAACTTCGATGCCATTATAAGCGACAATTTACCAAGAAAAGCAAAAACATTTTACGAAAGAGATAACTCTGAAAAATATGCAGTAACACTTCCTTTTAAAAAATTTAAAATAAAATTACCATCGGCTCTTTCTAGAGGACAAAACTTATTAAGTTTACTTACTAAATTAACTTTACATGTAAGTGATATAGAAGATTTTAGTAAACTACCAATACCATTTTTATGCATAGCAACCAATATAGAAACTGGAGAACCAGTAATATTAGAGCAAGGCAGTTTGCCGCAAGCAGTAGTTGCAAGTGGCGCATTTCCTTCGTTGTTTCAGCCAGTTCGAATAGACGATAATGTATTAATTGATGGTGGTGTAGTAAATAATTATCCAATAGACGAGTTAAAAGCCAAGGGAGTAGACATATTTATTGGTGTAGATGTGCAAGACGAATTAGCAACAAGCGAAGAACTACAATCGGCAACCAATATATTATTTCAGATAAATAATTATCGAACCATTAACGATATGAAGTTAAAATCGTTAAAAACAGATGTATACATAAAACCAGATATAACCAATTATAATGTGGTTTCCTTTAGCGACGGAAAGCAAATAATTAGTAATGGAGAGTTAGAAACCAAAAAGCACCTGTACGCGTTAAACAAAATAGCAAGACAACAAAAAGCGTATATAAAGCAACCGTTAAAAATAAAACCTTTAGATAGTATAAAAATTAATAATATTGATATTAAAGGAAATAAGCAATATACAAGAGCATATATACTTGGGAAGCTAAAATTTAAATCGAAAGAAAAAATAAAATACAGTAATTTTCAAGATGGTGTAAATAACTTAGCAGCAACCAATAATTTCGAAAATGTAATTTATAAATTACAACCATCTAAAACCAAATCTGGTTATAATATGGATTTAGATGTTACCGAAAGCAAACAAACTACCTTTTTAAAACTCGCTTTACATTACGATAAATTGTATAAAAGTGCTTTGTTGGTAAATGTTACACAAAAGAAAATACTTTTTAATAGTGATGTAGCATCGTTAGATGTGATTCTAGGAGATAATATTAGGTATAATTTCGATTACTATATAGATAAAGGTTTTTACTGGAGTATAGGTTTACATTCTAGGTTTAATCAATTTAGTAAAAATATTCCAGCATCCTCTATATTAACACAAGACCAATTAGCACTAGTAAATGTAAATAAGCTAGATACAAACTATTCCGATGTAACCAACCAGTTATATTTACAAACACTATTTAAAAAAGATTTTTCTTTTACGGTTGGTGCAGAACACAAACACCTAAATATTAATACCGAAACCATTTTAACCAATACAAATAAAGACAAAACAACTTTCGAGAACAGTAGCTTTTTTAGTGTTTTTGGTCAATTAAAATTAGATACGTACAACCATAAATACCTTCCCGAAGATGGTTTTTATTTTAATGGCGATTTTCATTTGTATTTATTTTCATCCGATTTTAATAATAATTTTGCCAGCTTTTCTATGGCAAAGGCAACCATAGGTTATGCCAAAAGTTTTAGCGACAATTTTACTGCAAGTTTAACAACAGAAGGAGGTTTTAAGCTTGGTGATAACTCTAATCGTTCTTTAGATTTCGCGCTTGGCGGTTATGGTAATAACTTCGTAAATAATTTTAAATCTTTTTATGGCTACGATTTTATTTCATTAACAGGAAACAGTTTTGTAAAAGCAGTAGTGCATTTAGACTACGAAATATTCAAAAAAAACCATATAAGCCTTTCTGCAAATTATGCGAATATAGAAGACGGGATTTTCGATTCTGGAGAGTGGATTACAGCACCAGACTATTCGGGTTATGCAGCAGGCTATGCAATAGATACTTTTTTTGGTCCAGTAGAAGCTAAGTATACATGGTCGCCAGAAACCAAAAACGATATTTGGTTTTTTAGTTTAGGTTTTTGGTTTTAAGAATAAAAAGAAGCACAAAAAGCATTCGATATTACTAAAAAAAATCTCATATATTTTCACGATATTTGTAAAACATGAAATCATTTTGGTGAAAAATTTCTTTTTGAAAGCACGAATTAAAAAGAGAAGCACAACAAGCCTACATTAATTTACTTCATTATAAAAAGTATTTAATAATTTAAATTTTAAAAAATGCCATTCTATCATAAACTAGGAAAAATTCCAAATAAAAGACATATTCAATTTAAAAAACCAGATGGCAGCTTGTATGCAGAACAATTGTTTGGCACCATTGGTTTCGACGGTATGTCTACAAACTCGTATCACGAGCATAGGCCAACACAAGTAAAAGAAATTAAAAACCAAATAAACGTTGCACCAAAAATTGCAAAAGCAAATCACATACAATCCTATCGCTTAAAAGGATTTCAAGTACCACCAGAAAACGATTATTTAAAAAGTAGAAAAGCGGTACTTACCAATAGCGATTGTACAATAATACTAGCAGCACCAAAGCAGTCTACAAAAGAGTATTTCTATAAAAACACCGATGCAGACGAGCTTATTTTTATACATAAAGGCACTGGTAAACTTAGAACAATGTTGGGGAATCTGGATTTTAAATATGGCGATTATCTAATTGTACCTAGAGGAATAATATATAAAATAGATTTTGATACCGAAGATAATAGATTGTTTATTGTAGAATCTAGAAGTCCAATTTATACACCAAAAAGATATAGAAATTGGTTTGGGCAATTATTAGAACATGCACCTTTTTGCGAACGCGATATACGCCAACCACAAGAATTAGAAACGCATAATGAAAAAGGAGAGTTTACCATTAAAGTAAAAAAACAAAACGATATTTTTGAAATGGTATATGCTACACACCCTTTTGATGTGGTAGGATACGATGGTTTTAACTATCCGTATGCATTTTCAATTCACGATTTCGAACCAATAACAGGCCGAATTCACCAACCGCCACCAGTACACCAAACATTCGAGACAGATACTTTTGTAGTATGTAGTTTTGTGCCTAGGCTTTACGATTATCATCCAGAAGCAATACCAGCACCATACAACCATAGTAATATAGATAGCGATGAGGTATTATATTATGTAGACGGCGATTTTATGAGTAGAAACGATATAGATGCTGGGCACATATCTTTACATCCAGCCGGTATACCACATGGTCCACACCCAGGAGCAACAGAGCGTAGTATAGGAAAATTAAAAACCGACGAGCTTGCCGTTATGGTAGATACTTTTAAACCATTAATGGTGACTGAAGAAGCAATGAAAATAGCCGATGAAGATTATTTTAAATCTTGGTTAGAATAAAAATAAATACAGAAAATACAGAAGAAGAAAATAGCTTTTTTAAACCCTGTAAAAGCTATGTTAAATTCTAAAACCCAAAAATATGAGCAAAAAAGAATTAAAATCAGTAAACTACGGATTAGAAAAAATATTTGAAGGAGCACAAGATTTTTTACCGCTTCTAGGAACCGATTATGTAGAGTTTTATGTAGGCAATGCAAAACAATCTGCACATTTCTACAAAACCGCATTTGGCTTTCAAGATTATGCTTATAAAGGGCTAGAAACAGGGTCTAAAGACTCGGTTAGTTATGTTTTAAAACAAGACAAAATAAGAATTGTATTAACAACTCCGCTAAATAGCAAGTCGCCAATAAACAACCATATAGTAAAACACGGCGATGGTGTTAAAGTGGTAGCGCTTTGGGTAGACGATGCAAAAAAATCGTATGAAGAAACTACCAAAAGAGGAGCAAAATCTTATCTAGAACCAGTAGTAGAAAAAGACGAATTTGGAGAAGTTGTACGTGCAGGAATATATACCTATGGCGAAACCGTACATATGTTTGTCGAGCGTAAAAACTACAAAGGTGCTTTTTTACCAGGCTTTGTAGCCCATAAAAGCGAATATAACCCAGAACCAGTAGGTTTAAAATACATAGACCATATGGTAGGAAATGTTGGCTGGGGACAAATGAATACCTGGGTAAAATGGTACGAAGATGTCATGGGCTTTGTAAACTTTTTATCTTTTGACGATAAGCAAATACATACCGAATACTCTGCACTTATGAGTAAGGTAATGAGCAATGGAAATGGCCGCATAAAATTTCCAATAAACGAACCAGCAAAAGCAGCAAAAAAATCGCAAATAGAAGAATACCTAGATTTTTATGAAGATTCGGGAGTACAACATATTGCAGTAGCTACAGACGATATTATTAAAACCGTAGCCCAATTAAAAGCAAGAGGAGTAGAGTTCTTACCACCACCACCACAAGCCTATTACGACGATATACCTAGAAGACTAGGCGTGCATATGGATGTCATGAAAGAAGATATAAAAGAGCTTCAAAAACTATCTATTTTAGTAGACGCAGACGAAGAAGGGTACTTATTACAAATTTTCACCAAACCAGTAGAAGATAGACCAACATTATTTTTCGAAATTATTCAAAGAATGGGAGCACAAGGGTTTGGAGCAGGAAATTTTAAAGCATTATTCGAGTCTATTGAAAGAGAGCAAGCGCTAAGAGGAACCTTGTAATAAAACCAGTAAATAATCCAAAATTAAAACGGTTGCAATTAGGCCTTTAAATTTTGTTATTTACTTTTGGAATAGTAATTGTAATTAAATTAGTATAACAATAAAATGTAATCTATAAAGTTACAATTACTAGTACATATAACTATGAAAAACACATTACTAATACTAATAATGATTGGTACAATTAGCACTGCTTTTGCACAAGAAGAAGGCGCCTTTAAAGCTGGAGAATGGTTTCGGTTTGAAATGAGTTATAGTGGTTTTTTAAAAGCAGGAAATGCAACCTTAACCGTGAAAAACGATAAAATTGGAGATAAGCCAGTATATCATGTAGTAGGTAAAGGATGGACAACAGGAGCAATAAAATGGTTTTTTAAAGTAGAAGATAGGTACGAAAGCTATTTCGATAAAACCAACCTTTTGCCTTATAAGTTTATTAGAAAAATTGATGAAGGAGGACATACCAAAAACATAGAAATAAATTTCGACCAGCCAAACCAAAAAGCGTACGTTAATAACATAAAAAAGAAAAGAAAAAAAGTTATAGAAACCAAGCCTAATGTGCAAGATATGGTGTCTATGTATTACTATTTAAGAAACAAAATAGATATTTCAACCCTAAAACCAGGAACCGAAATAAAAACCGATATGTTTTTTGATGAAGAAAACTATGGCTTTAAATTAAAATATTTAGGAGAAGAAATAATAGAAACCGATTTCGGAAAAGTAAAAACATTAAAATTTAGACCATATGTAATGGCAGGTCGCGTTTTTAAAGAAGAAGAAAGTTTAACCCTTTGGGTTTCAAAAGACAAAAATAAAGTACCTTTACGTATAAAAGCAGATTTAGCAGTAGGCTCCTTGCGCGCAGACCTAGACGCTTTTAAAGGCTTAAAATATCCGTTTAATATAATTGCAAATTAAGTAATTAATGGAAAAAGACATAACCAACCAACTAGAAGAAAAATTTAAAAATATAGGTCAAGATTTAGACACACATTTATTAGGCTTACTATACAGTAAACCTATAAATTATTGGGACTATATCCAGACAGATGCTTTATTAGATTTACAAACACAACGCACCGTTTTACCAGATGAAATGGTGTTTATTATGTATCATCAAATTAACGAATTGTTATTTAAAATGATACTTTGGGAAATAGAACAAGTTGCAAAAAAAGAAGATTTAAATGCAGCTTTTTTTACCGATAAATTAATGCGAGTAAGTCGCTATTTCGATATGCTTTCCTCTTCCTTCAATATTATGCAAGACGGAATGGAAATAGAACAATACAATAAGTTTCGAAATACCCTTACGCCAGCAAGTGGTTTTCAAAGTGCGCAATACCGAAAAATTGAATTCGCATCAACAGAACTTATTAACCTTATAGACAATAGGTTTAGAGAAACCATAGACAGAAACACACCATACGAGCATGCTTTCGATCATTTATACTGGCAAGCTGCAGGAAAAGATTACAAAACTGGCAAAAAAAGTTATTTATTAACAGTTTTTGAAGAAAGATATAAAGACGAATTTATTAGATTTGCTCAATTCTATAACACGCATAATTTGTGGACTAGGTTTAAAGAGCTCCCAAAAGAAGTTAAAGAAGATAAAAAACTAATAGATGCAATGCGTCATTACGATTACACGGTTAATATAAAATGGGTTATGGCTCATTATAATGCTGCAAATCACTACTTAAATATTGGAGGAGAAACAGCAGAAGCAACTGGTGGAAGCGACTGGACAAAGTACATGCATCCTAAATACCAAAGAAGAATATTTTTTCCAGAATTATGGAGCGAGCAAGAATTAAAAGATTGGGGAAAAAATGTGTAATTGCATTAACAACTATACTGTTTTTTTATAGTTGTAACCAAAAACCAAAAGAAGACCTTAACAAAGAAATAGCAATAGTAGAACCAGAAAGTGTATACGAGTTTGGTTTTAAACTAAACGATTTTATTGTTAAACGAGATACCATTCAAAAAGGAGATAGCTTTGGCGAAATATTAGAACGCAACAATATTGGCTACCCACAAATATTTCAAATAGCAGAAAAAGCCAAAGATACTTTCGATATTAGAAAACTTCAAGTAGGCAAACCATACACCTTATTATGCACAAAAGGAGACTCCTTAGAAAAACCTAAATGCTTTATTTACCAGCCAAATAAAGAAGAGTATGTGGTAATAAATTTTCAAGATTCAATACACGCCTACACTAGCAGAAAACCAATAAAATACGTAGAAAAAGAAGTAACAGGAATTATAACTTCAAATATTTCCGAAGCACTAGACGAACAAGGAGTAAGCGTATTGCTAGCATACAAAATGTCTGATATTTATGCTTGGACTATAGACTTTTTTAGACTTCAAAAAAACGATAAATTTAAAGTAATCTATACCGAAAAATATATAGACGATTCTATTTACGCAGGAATAGATAATGTAAAAGCTGCTTATTTCGAGCATAATAAAGAACCTTTTTATGCATTCGAATTTGAAACCGATTCTGTAAAAGGGCTAAAAGATTATTTTAGTGAAGATGCAAAAAACTTACGTCGTGCTTTTTTAAAAGCACCTGTAGAATACAAACGAATTTCTTCAAGATATAACCTAAGAAGACGTATTGCACTTTACGGAAATAGAATACGACCACATAAAGGAACCGATTTTTCTGCAGCTATTGGGACACCAATTCGAGCTACTGCAAATGGTACCGTTATAGAATCTAGAAGAAGAGGCGGCAATGGTAATTATGTGAAAATAAAACACAATTCTACCTATAGCACCCAATACCTACATATGCGAAATAGAAAAGTAAAAGTAGGCGAATTTGTTAAACAAGGCGATGTTATTGGTTGGGTTGGCATGACAGGGAATACCTCTGGACCACATGTGTGCTATCGTTTCTGGAAAAATGGAAAACAAGTAGACCCTTTTAAACAAAAACTTCCAGAAGCAGAACCAATTTCGGATAGCCTTAAAAGAGAATACTTGCAATTTATTAAGCCATTAAAAAAGCAATTAGACAATATTAGCTATAAAACCGAGAAACTTGAAAAGTTGTTAAATAACAACGAAAATAATATTACACAAGCGAATAACTAGCTTATGGCTTTATCAAAAATTAATCCTACAAATACATTAGCATGGAAAAATCTAGAAGCTCATTTTAATAGCTTTTCAGAGATTCACATGAAAAATTTATTTGCTCAAGACCAAGATCGTGCAAATACATTTACTGTAAAATGGGAAGATTTTTATCTAGACTATTCTAAAAACCGTATATCGCAAGAAACCATTAATTTGCTTTTGCAACTAGCAAATGAAGTAAAGTTAAAAGAAGCAATACAAGCATGTTTTTCGGGTGAAACTATAAATCAAACCGAGCAAAGAGCAGTTTTACATACAGCATTAAGAGCAAAAAACACAGCAGATATTAAAGTAGATGGCAAAAATATAATGCCAGAAATAGTAAATGCAAAACAAAAAATAAAGGAGTTTTCAGAAGCAATAATAACCGGAAGCAAAAAAGGTTATACTGGTAAAGCGTTTACTCATATTGTAAATATAGGGATTGGCGGATCAGACTTAGGTCCAGCAATGGTAACTAGTTCGCTTCAGTATTATAAAAATCATTTAACAACATATTTTGTTAGTAATGTAGATGGCGACCATGTAAGCGAGGTTTTAAATAAATTAGACCCAGAAACCACACTGTTTATAATTGTATCAAAAACATTTACTACCCAAGAAACCATTACCAATGCAACCACATTAAAAAAATGGTTTTTACAACATGCAACACAAAAAGATATTGCAAAACATTTTGTAGCAGTATCTACCAATGTTGAAAAAGCAAAACAATTTGGTGTAGATGCCAATAATATATTTCCAATGTGGAATTGGGTTGGCGGGCGTTTTTCACTTTGGAGTGCAGTAGGTCTTAGTATAAGCCTAGCTCTTGGAAATGATAATTTTGAAAAGCTACTTTTAGGTGCTAATAAAATGGATACCCATTTTAAAAACGAACCATTTGAAAAAAATATACCAGTACTTTTAGCTTTAATAAGTGTATGGTATACAAATTTTTTTAAAGCCGAAAGCGAAGCAATAATCCCTTATTCGCAGTATCTAAATGCTTTTACTTCCTATTTGCAACAAGCCAAAATGGAAAGTAATGGTAAAAATGTAGATAGAAATCAAGAACCAATTAAATACCAAACCGGAAGTATTGTTTGGGGAGCTCCAGGAACAAATGCACAACATGCTTTTTTTCAATTAATGCATCAAGGAACCAAATTAATTCCGGCAGATTTTATAGGGTTTGCAAAGTCGTTGCATGATAAAAAGGAACACCACATAAAATTAATGGCTAATTTTTTTGCGCAAACAGAAGCATTACTGCAAGGAAATGAAACGTCACAAAATCTTCAAGAACCATTTAAAGTATTTAAAGGAAACAATCCCACCAATACAATACTAATTCACAAATTAACACCCGAAAGTTTAGGAAAGCTAATCGCTATGTACGAACATAAAATATTTGTACAAGGAGTAATATGGAATATTTATAGTTTCGACCAATTTGGAGTAGAATTAGGAAAACAATTAGCAGGAAATATATTAGACCAATTTAAAAAAGGTGTTTTTGTTAACCACGATGCTTCTACCTTAAATTTATTAAAATACTTCAACGATTTAACAAAATAATCGTAAGAATTCTCAATTTATAACTTCTTTACTAATAAGTTGTTAGTGTCGTTTTTGCCCTTTTTATTAAAAACACAAAAAATATAACATTAACATAATATTAATACAGTTGTTAATGCGTACTTTTGCCGAGAATTTAAAAATCAATATTATTATATTTATTCAAATGAAAAAATTTACAAAATTTTTATTTTTAGTTGTAGCAATTACTTTTGCTACTGGAACTATGGCACAAAGTACAGTTACTGGTACTTTAGTAGATGCCGAAATGAATGCTCCACTTGCAACGGCAAGTGTTGTTGAAAAAGGCACAACAAATGGTGTGTCATCTGATTTTGATGGTAATTTCACAATTACTACAAATGCAAAATCTGGAGTTATAGTAATTTCTTACGTAGGTTATACTACTATTAGTTTACCATTTAATGGAGATACTAATTTAGGAGAAATTGTAATTTCTGCAGATAACTCTTTAGAAGAAGTTATTATTATTGGTTCTGGTGTTATTGATTTAGCAGAAGACAGAAGCACTCCAATAGCAGTTTCTACAATTAAAGCAATTCAAATTCAAGAAAAAGCAGGTAATTCAGATTTACCAGAATTATTAAAATCGACACCTTCGGTACAAACTACACAACGTGGTGGTTTTGGAGATGGTCAAATGTTTTTACGTGGATTCGATCAAACAAACACAGCTTTCTTATTAAATGGACAACCAATTAATGGAATGGAAGATGGTAAAATGTACTGGTCTAACTGGTCTGGAGTATTAGACGTAGCAAATGCGGTTCAAGTACAACGTGGTTTAGGTTCTTCTAAACTAGCTATCTCATCTGTTGGTGGTACTGTAAATATTGTAACAAAAACTATCGATAAAAAAGAAGGTGGTTTTTTACAACAAATGATTGCTAACGATAACTATACTAAAACTACAGCTTATTACTCTACAGGATTAATGGAAAACGGTCTTGCAGTTTCTGCAATGTTTGGACACTGGCAAGGTGAAGGTTATGTAGACCATACAGAAGGTCAAGGGCAAACTTACTTTTTATCTTTTGGTTATAAAGTAAGCGACAGCCATATATTAAACTTAATGGTAACTGGTGCTCCACAATGGCACGCAGCAGCAGGAGGAACAAGATTAAAAAATTATTTAGACCCTTCTAACACTAGAGGAAGAAGATTAAACACTTGGAATACTTCTGGTGTAAATAGTCCTAATAATTTAAAATCTGGTGTTTATCCAGGTGGAAGAAACGTATACCACAAACCAGTAGCAAACTTAAACTGGGATTGGAATATAAATGAAAAATCTGCTTTATCTACTGTGTTATACGGTTCGTTAGGTAGAGGTGCTTTTGTACAATCTAGAACAAATAGTGCTGGAGAAGTAACTTATGGTAGAGGGTCTAATAACAACCATAACTGGTACGGATTAGTAACTAACTACAACAACCAATTAAACGAAAACTTAAGCTTTAATGTTGGAGCAGATGTACGTTTATATAATGGTATTCACTTTAGAAGTGTGAACGAATTAATTTCTGTAGATTCTGTTGGAGATTCTAGTGATTATAATGGAGGAGCTTACGAAGTTTCTGAAACTTTTGGAGGAATAAACCCTTGGAATATTTTATTCAATACAAACGACGACCACGCACAACGTTTACACCCATATTACGATTATGAAGAAGATATTAACTATACAGGAGTATTTGGTCAATTAGAATATTCTAAAGATAAGTTTTCTGCATTTTTTCAAGGTTCTGCTTCTACACAATCTCACGTAAGAACAGAATATGGAAATGCATCTGAAGAAGGAAAAGCAGAAGAATCTAAAAAAGTTAACAACTTAGGTTATAACTTAAAATTAGGTGGTGCTTATAAAATTAACGACCAAAACACAGTATTCTTAAATACAGGTTTCTATTCTCGTCAACCTTACCACAGTGATTTATTTGTAGACGATAGAGGTTCTAACCAATTAAACCCATTAAGTGACGAAAACCAAAAAATAACAGGTATTGAAGCTGGTTATAAATTTATGGGCGATAAAATATCTGCTAATTTAAATTTATATTATACCATTTGGGATAATAGAATAGATTACGATTCTGAAGATACTCTTGGTGCTAATGGTTTACCTATTAACGATGGTGTTCCTCAATCGGATCCTGCATACAACCCAGCTGATAATATTGCAGATGTATTTTTTGCAACTAGTGGTATTAAACAAGTGCATTTTGGTGGTGAATTAGAAGTATTTGCAAGACCAATTGATAAATTAGAATTACACGGATTTTTATCTGTAGGTAACTGGGAATATGATGGCGATGTAACACTTACAGCTTCAGACGAGGATGGTAATGTAATTTCGCAAGGAGATACTAGTTATATCGATGGTGCTAAAGTTGGTAACGCTGCACAATTTACTGCTGGTATAGGTGCTAAATACGAAATCTTGCCAAGATTTAAAATAGACGCAAACTGGAACCAATACGATAAACTTTACGGTAACGCTAACTATGGTGGTGGTGAGTTTTCTACAAAAAACAATAGAGGATCTATTGAATTACCATCTTACGATACTGTAGATGCTGGTTTATCTTACAAATGGTTATTAGGAGAGAGTAATAACTCTTTACAGTTCCGTTTAAACATAAACAACATATTTGATGAGGTTTACTTAGAATATTCTGATGGAAACGAACATGTAGAAACAGGAGACGATTCTTGGAAAGGTGTTAACACCAATAACAGAGTGCGTTTTGGATATGGAAGAACATGGAATTTTAGCATGCGCTTTAATTTCTAATCCAGATTAGAAATATAAAAAAAACCTCTTCAGTACTTGAAGAGGTTTTTTTGTATCTAATTATTATTACATTTGCCTAACTAATCAAACTTAAAAAAAATGTATAGTATTGTAAAAAACTTGCACTCGTATTGGGCTTATATCGTGCTTTTCGTATTAATTATTGCTGTTGTAAATAGCTTAATTAAAACTTTCGGAAAAAAAGAATACACGCCAAAAGACTTTAGAATTTCATTATTCACTTTAATAGTATCTCATATTCAATTATTAATAGGATTACTGTTGTACTTTACTTCGCCTAACGGTTTTAGTAATATTAAAGCAAACGGAATGGGAGGATTAGATTCTTTTTCAAGATTACTAGCAGTAGAGCATCCATTTATTGGTATAGTAGCTGTTGCATTAATAACCATTGGTTATTCTAAACACAAAAAGAAACTTACCTCGGCTCCTAAATTAAAAACCATAGCAATCTTTTATACCATAGCATTGGTTCTAGTATTGTCAAGATTACCATGGAGTACTTGGATGGCATAAAAACTAAATATAATGAATAAAAAAGGCTACTAGTTAATTATACTAGTAGCCTTTTTTGTTTTCTATATGTATTAGAAAATTACTTTATTTCTTTAATTAAAAAGGTGTAAACCGGAAAGTGATCACTAAACCCATCGGTAAAACCACCATCAGCAAAACTACGTTTTGGGTATCCTTTGTAACGTCCACGTTTGTTAACAAGATAGTTTTTGTTGTAAATACCAGCTTTGTATAATCTAAACGAAGAGTAATCTTTTTCGGTTAATGGTTTTGTAACCATTATTTGGTCGAACAAACTCCAGGCATCTCGATAAGCTGTTGTACCTAAACCATCTTTTTTAAACATGTCTGTATACGGGTTATAAAGTCCTTTTAAGCCTAATTTCGATTTTTTGTTTTTTGCTTTTAAAACATCTTTTACACTAGCATTTGTTGGGTCGTCGTTTAAATCGCCCATAATAAATACTTTTGCGTAAGGGTCTATTGCTTGTAACGAATCTAATAATTTCTTCGATAGTTTAGCAGCAGCAACACGCTTTGGTCTACTTTTAGCTTCGCCACCACTTCTAGAAGGCCAGTGGTTTACAATTAAATGTATTAATTCGCCGTCTAGTTTACCGCTTACCAATAATTGGTCTCTAGTATAAATACGTCTATTAGAAGTATTGTCGAATATTTTTAATTCATGACTACTAGTTGTAATAGGTGTAAAAAATTTCTTTTGGTATAAAAGAGCAACATCAATACTTCTTACATCTGGCGAGTTGTAATGTATAATACCATAATCTTTATTAATTAATGCTGGGTCGTTTACAACATCTTCTAAAACTTCTCTGTTTTCTACTTCACAAACACCTAAAAGTACTGGAGAATTATTGCTAGCTTCTTTTCCAATATCCGAAATTACACGAGCCATATTTTTTACTTTCTGCTTGTAAACTTCAAATTGATTGGTTTTCATTTCCATAATTGGACTTCTTTCATCAAATTTAGTCGTATCATTTATAGTATCGAATAAATTTTCAAGGTTGTAAAAGCCAACCGTATGGATTTTAAATTTCTTTTTTTCTTGCGCATTAGCAGCAATAAATGCAAACAAACAAAGGGCTGTAAGGCAAAATTTTAATTTTTTCATCGAGTTGAAATGTTATGTTATTGTTATGTTAATACAAAACTTACGCCAAAAGTAAATATTTATTAGAAATAATGTAAATTTGCAGGCCTTAAATAACTATTATTTAATGTAAAATCAGTTTATTAATAATAAATTAAAATATGAAAAAAAGTTTATTTATTCTTTTATTCGGAATTTTCTTTAGCATGAACATGTTTGCTCAACAAACTATCGTTACTGGTAGTGTAAAGCAACCGGTTACTTTAGAGGGGATTTCTAATGTTACAGTAACTATTGAAAAAAGCAAATTATCTACGCAAACAGACGAGTTGGGTGTATTTACTTTTAATAGTGATTTGCCATTAGGCGAGCAAGTATTACGTTTAACTAAAGAAGGTTTTGTTATGCAACGTTACCCAATTGTAGTTAACGAAGGGGAAACCTTAACTATAGACGATATGGTTATGGTTAAAGACGAGTCGGTAAACGATATGTTTACTATTTCATTATCAGACGATGAATTAAACGACGATACCAGTGGAGCAGATAATATCTCTGGTTTATTATCTTCATCTCAAGATATTTTTCAACGTACAGCAGCATTCGAGTTTAGCTCTTCTTTCTTTCGTGTTAGAGGTTTAGATTCAGACAATGGTTCGGTGTTAGTGAATGGTATTGAAATGAATAAGCTTTATAATGGAAGACCACAATGGAGTAATTGGGGCGGACTTAACGATGTGATGCGTAACCAAGAATTAACTTCTGGTTTAACGCCATCGGCTTATAACTTTGGAGGTATTTTAGGAACTACCAACATTAACACTAGAGCAACAAGCTATAGAGAAGGTGGTCGTGTAACGTATTCCTCTTCTAATAGAAGTTATACCAATAGATTAATGGCTAGCTATGCATCTGGTTTACTAGATGGCGGTTGGGCATATACAATTATGGCAGGAAGACGTTGGGGTAACGAAGGCTACCAAGATGCTTCGCTTTACGATTCTAATTCGTTTTTCGCCTCTGTTGAAAAACAATTTGGCGATAAGCATAGCCTTAACTTTACTTCTATATATGCACCAAACAGAAGAGGAAAATCTTCACCAAATACACAAGAAGTTTACGACCTTAAAGGAATTAAATATAACGAGTATTGGGGCTATTTAGATGGAGACAAAAAGAACTCTAGAATTAAAGAAGTAGAAGAGCCAGTATTAATGTTAAACCACTATTGGGATATTAGCAGTAAAACCACTTTAAATACCAATGTTGGATACCAATTTGGTAAATTAGGAAATAGCCGTTTAGATTATTCTGGTGGTGCTAACCCAAGTCCAGCATATTACCAAAAGCTTCCTAGTTATTATTTAGCAGATACCGATGGTCCAGATTATGCAGGTGCATACCAAGCAGAACAAGAATTTATTAATAATGGTCAAATAGATTGGAACCGTATTATAGATGCTAACTTAACCAACAATACAGTTGGACTTTTAGGAGCTTATACTTTATATGAAGATAGAGTAGACGATAAACAATGGACATTTAATACCATTCTTAATTCAGAAATAAACGAAAACATTTTAATTAATGCTTCGGTTAATTACAAGAAATTAAAATCGGAAAACTTCGCAGAAATAATCGATCTTTTAGGAGCTTCAGGTTATTCTAATGTAGATTCATTCGATGGTTTTCAGTTTGATTACCAAAACCCAGACCGCGTAATAGGAGAAGGCGATAAGTTTAAATACAACTATAACTTATATGCAAATGTACTTTCTGGATATGCGCAAGCACAGTTTAAGTATAATAAAATAGACTTTTACGTATCTGGTAGTTTAACAAAAACCGAATACCAAAGAGAAGGTTTATACCAAAACGAAGCAAACTTAGTAGCCGACGAAGCAACAGGAAATGTATTAGCAGATAACTCTTCTGGAAAAGGAAGAGAAATAGACTTTACAGGAGTAGGAGCAAAAGCAGGATTTACTTATAAAATTACTGGTAAGCACCTATTCGATGCGAATGCAGGTTATATAACTAAAGCACCATCTTTACGTAATACATTCACTAATTCTAGATCGAACCACGATGTGGTTGGTATTGCTAATGGTTTGAATATTACAGGTGAAAAAATATCGGAAGAAAAAATAACATCTTTCGATGCAAGTTATATTTTCCGTTCTCCAATTGTAAAAGCTAAATTAACAGGTTTTTATACAAAAATTCAAGATGCGAACGAAGTATCATTCTACTATGCCGATGGTGTAGGAGGATTTACGCAAATTGTAGATGGAGACACAGTAGTATCTACAAACGAGTTTGTATCTGAAGTTTTACAAGGAATAGATAAAAAACACATAGGAGCAGAATTAGGTATAGAAGCACAAATAACACCAACCATTAAATTAAAAGGTGCTGCGTCATTTGGTCAATATACTTACGATAACAACCCATACTTTTACTTATCTGCAGACGATAAAACAGTAACTTATGGTAACGGAAAAGCAAACCTTAAAGATTACAAAATTGCTGGAGGGCCACAACGTGCAGCCTCTATAGGTTTCGAATATCGCGATCCAGATTACTGGTGGTTTGGTGCTACAGCTAACTTTTTCTCTAATGCTTATGTAGATGTAAGCCCAATTACAAGAACAACAAGTTTTTACTTAGATCCTACAGATGGTTTACCATTTAACGATTACGACGAAGAAGTAGCTCGTGGTTTATTAAAACAAGAAAAATTTGACGATTATATGGTTGTAAACCTTATTGGTGGAAAATCTTGGAAAATAAAACAATATTACATTGGCTTTTTTGCTAGTATAGGAAATGTTTTAGATAAAGAATATAAAACTGGTGGTTTCGAGCAAGCAAGAAGCGCAAATTATAGAGAATTAAGAGACGACGTAAACAGCCCAAAAAGAAGGTTTGGACCTAAATATTGGTATGGACGTGGTGCTAATTACTTTGTAAATGTGTACTTTAGATTTTAGAAAAAGAAAAATTAACAATACAATTAATAATGAATATTATGAAAACGAATAAATTTTTAACCCTAATTTTAGCCTTTGTTGCTACTATTGCAATTACATCTTGTGTACAAGATGACGATTATACGATTCCTAACAGTTTAGGAGAAGAAGAAAATGCTGGATTACAACAAATATTAGCAGACTTAAACTCTGGTGCTTTAAACGAAGTTACTATTGAAGAAGCTAAAATGATGTATGATGCAGTTAACGAATTACCTTTCGAAGTAGATACAGATATCGTTATAAAAGGATACGTAAGTTCTTCAGATAGAACCGGAAACTTCTATAAAGAATTATACATTCAAGATAACTACGAAAACCCAACTGCTGCTATAAAAGTTATTATAAACCAAACCGATTTATATAACAAGTTTAACAAAGGGCGTGAGGTATACATAAAACTTAAAGGATTATATATTGGTGAAGAACGTACTGGTAATGGTGTAATTACTATTGGTGGTGGTACCGAAACAGACCAATATGGAACTACAGTAACAAGCTTAGGGCAAACCTTAACAAATGCAAAAATGTTTCGTTCGCCAACTACTATGGATATGATTCCGTTAAGCCTTTCTTTTGGTCAGGTTTCTAACACACACATTGGTATGTATGTAATAGTAGATAACGTAGAATTTCCAGAATACTTAGAAGGAAAACGTTATTTCGATCCTTTAGAAGATTTCGATACTCAACGTCTTATGCAAGCTTGTGGAGGTTTTGAATATGCTAACCTTATTTTAGAAACAAGTTCTTTCTCCGATTTTAAAAACGAATTATTACCAATGGGTAATGGTACTATTGCTGGAATAATCGCTAAAGATTACTTTGGAGATGTATTATTAATGGCAATTAATACTACAGACGATGTAAACTTTTCTAACGCTCGTTGTACATTATTAAACCCAGCAGATTTTTCTGAAATCTTTGGAGAAGATTTTCAAAACATTACCGATAACCAAAACTTAAACATACCAGGATGGGTAAACTTTGCCGAAGTAGGTGGTGAGTTATGGACAGAACAACTTTATCAAGGTGTTGGTACTGCAGAATTTTCTGGATATGGTACTAACGATGCTGTAAACATTGGTTGGTTAGTATCTCCAGGTATCGATATGGACGCGCAAGATAACGAGTTTTTAAACTTTAAAACTGCACAACACCATTTAGATACAGACTCTGAAGATAATGGTATTAAAGTATTTGTTTCTACCGATTTTGACGGAACCGATGTAATGGCTGCAACTTGGGAAGAAAAGAATGCTACTTTCCCTACAAGTGGTTCAAGTTGGTACGATTTAGTAGATTCTGGTTTAATAGATTTATCTGGTTACACTGGAACGCTTTACGTAGCTTTTAGATCTACAGCTTCTGGGCAAGACCAATCTTTAGATGGTGCTTACCAAATTGATGATTTTTCTATTATTGCAGAAAACTAATCGAACTTAAATAAATAATACAAAACCTGCTAATCTCTTTTAGCAGGTTTTGTTTTTTAAACACAAAACATGACACTTTTCGATACCTTATTTTTTAGTGTTTTTAAGCATTATAAAGATGCTAAAAACAAAAAAGCAAACCAGTT